>DASZYK010000441.1:0-4013 GCA_035545455.1 Steroidobacteraceae bacterium | reverse complement strand
GCAGCGGCCCGGCGTCGCACCTGCCGGGAAGGAGACGCGATGGCGCTCGGATCCTCCGGCAAGCCCGTTCGAATAGCGTTCCTGCTCGTTCCGCGCTTCTCGATGATGGCGTTTGCAGCCGGCGTCGAGCCCCTGCGCGCGGCCAACCGTTTGAGTGGGACGCGCCTTTTCGAATGGCAGCTGGTCTCCGCCGACGGCAGCCCTGTGGAAGCCAGCAACGGCATCGCCGTTGCCCCCCAGGGCTCTCTCACCGAGCTCGGCAAGGTCGACATGGTCATCACCTGCGCCGGTCTCGAGGCACCCGAGGTCGAGCGCAGCATCAAGGTCCACCACCAGCTGCGCCGGCTCGCACGTCATGGCGCCGTGGTCGGCGCCATCAGCAGCGGCTCGTTCCTCCTCGCCGAAGCTGGGCTCCTCACCGGACGGCGCTGCACGGTCCATTGGGAATACCTCGATGCCTTTCGGGCGCGCTATCCCCAACTCGAGGTCACGGAGGATCTCTACGTCATCGACCGCAACGTCTTCACCTGCTCCGGGGGAACGGCCGCTCTCGACATGATGGTGCACTTCATCGGGCAGGTGGCCGGCAGCAAGCTCGCCTTGGCGGTTGCCGAGCAGTTCATCCATCCGCAGGTGCGGACGCAGGAGGAGCAGCAGCGTCTCGATCTGCACGCGCGATACCGCATCGAGAACCCCAAGCTGATCCAGGTGATCACGCTCATGGAGGGGGCGCTCGATGAGCCGATGGAGCTGCGGGAAATGGCGCGCCGCGCCAGCATCTCGGTCCGTCAGGTCGAGCGGCTCTTCCGCGAGCACCTCGCTTGCTCGCCGAAGACCTTCTATCTCGACCTGCGGCTCGCCAAGGCGCGGACTCTGCTGCGGCGGACGCTGGGCTCGCTGCGCACCATCGCGCTCGAATGCGGCTTCGGCTCCCCTTCTCATTTCTGCCATGCGTACAAGCGGCGATACGGCATTCCACCCACGCATGAGCGCCGCTCATTCACCGGCGCGGACGGTGCCGGGCAGCCAACCCCGCCGCGCCGGCCAGTCCGGCTCCAGACTCGCAAACCGGCCGAGTGCTAGCGTCGACAGATCGGCAAAACCGCAGGTGCCGGTGATCACCAGATCACGGATCGCGCGCCCGGCGGCGGGCGAGAGCCCGAATCCCACGCTCGAGAGCGTCGCAATCGTAAGGTTCTCCACCGCGGCGGCACGGTCGATGACGGGACGGCCGTCGGGAGTGTTCTCGATGAATCCCGCCCAGCTGCGTATCACGCGCGCGTGAGCTGCCCTCGGCAGGAGGTTGCAGAGCCGCCGGGCGATGCTGCCCTGCAGCGGAGTGGAGTATGGACGCGTGCGCTCCACGTCCGCGACGTCGATCCATTCGTGCGGCCCGCCGCCATATGCGAGATTGCCGCGCAAGGTCTGTCGGCCGTAGAGGCCGTTGCCGTCGACGCCGCCCAGAGTCATCTGCGGCAGCGGCTCCGTCACGATCATCTCGGCGCGCGCGCTCATCAGCGGCACCGTCACTCCGAGGAGTGAGGCGAGCTCACCGGTGGCGGGCCCCGCGGCAATGACGACATGGTCGCAGCCAAATGTGCCCCCGGCCGTCTTCACGCCCACCACCCGGTTGCCGCGCCTGTCGAAACCCACGGCGGGCGTGTGCTGCAGGAGCCGCCCTCCGCAATCGCGCAATGCCCAGGCATAAGCCTGCAGGGTGCGATGCGGATTGGCGTGCCCGCCGAAGTGATGAAAGTAGCCGCCGAAGACGTTGTCACCCGCGAGCGGCACGAGCTCCCGGACCTGGCCGGGATCCAACACATCGGAGCGGAAGCCCTGCCTGGCGCCGTTCTCGAGCGCGCGCCGATACAGCTCGAACTGCTGCTCATCGAGCGCAATGCGGATGCGATTCGGCTGGAATTCGGTCGGGTAGCCGAGCAGCTCGTCCATGAGGGGCCACAGGCGCTGCTCTTCCCGGAAGAGCGGACTGTGATGGTGCGAGCAGCCGCCCCCGTTGCGTCCCGAAGCGCCCCAGCCGGCGGCCGCCGCCTCGATCACGAGGGTATCGACCCCGTCGCGGGCGAGCCACCACCCGGCGCTCAGCCCGGTCACGCCCCCGCCGATGACGACCACCGCGGCGCCGGCGCCGACACCCGACATCATTCGCCGGCCACCGGCTCTTCCGCGCAAGACTCCGCCGCGCAGCCTGCAGGTGAGAGGCGCCAGAACGGGATCCATTGCGACGGTATGCCGAACCAGCTTTCCCACCCCTCGCTCATCGCAGCCGCCTCCGGCAGCGCCGCCAACTGCGCGAGCCTCAGCGGCCGCACGGGAGGTCGGTAGGTCGCGAGCGGGACGTCGGCGAGCGCGCGGCCCGAGCTCAACGCCACGAGCGCCGCGATCTGCTCGCGGCAGCGCCGTCCCTGACAGGGGCCCATGCCGGCCCGGGTGAGACGCTTCACCACATCCGGGTGCGGCGCTCCATCCGGGTCCACCGAGCCGAGCCGCCCGGACTCGGAACGTCTCCGGTCCCAGCCCAGGTAGCGCGGCGGACTCAACTGGAGAATGTCCGCAGCGGTCACCTCCTCGCACTGGCATACGAAAGGCGCGGCTGCAGATTCCTGCGTCATTGCGCGAACCCACGCCAGGCGATCGAGCGCGACATCCCTCGCGACCGGCTCGGGGGATACCGCAGGCCCCTCCGGGCCGCCGGGCCGCGCCCCCAGGGCCCGGAGGGCGGCATCGGCGGCGATCCGACCCTCACGACGAGCCGTCGTGTCGGACAGCGTCTTCGATGGCCAGACTCCGGCGCAGTCCCCGGCGACATACACGAACGGCAGGGAGGTTCGTTGCGTGCCGTCAATGACGGCCACGTGGCCGCCGCGCGCGGCCTGAAAGCTCACGGCGCAGCCGGCGGCCTCGATCAGCTCGATGGCCGGAATGGCGGCCACTCCCAGCAACACCGTATCGCACTCGATCCGCTCCAGTGGCGCCGACAGACGAGACCCGCAAGCGTCGACGCCGGCGAGTCGAACGGCCGTGACGCCGTGCGGATCGCCATCCGTCTGCTGAACGACGTGGCGCGTGAAGAGTCGCGTGCCGCTCTTGAGCAGCTCTGCGAGCAGCTCCCCCGGCCCGGTGATCGTTTCCGCCTGCTCCACGACGGCCGCGATCCGAACACCGGCAGCCATCAGGGCATTGCCGATCTGCAGCGCTTCCGTGCCGCTGCCGACGAGCACCGCCACGCTCGAATCCAACGCCTCGTAGAGCGTCGTCAGTCTGTATGCCGCGCTGGCGCCCATGACGCCCGGGCGCTGCCAGCAGTCAAACGCGACCCCCATGTCGCGACAGCCGGCAGCCACGATGACCTGCTTGAAGCGCAGCAGGTAGACCCGATCCTCATCCGCCAGTCCAGCCACGTGGCCGTCGATCCAGCCAGCCGTGGGGCGCTGTGGGAAAAGACCCCAAACGGCCGTGCCGAGGCGCACGTCGATGCCGGCGTCGATCGCCTCGGCGAGCTGCGGCCGGGCGGCAAGGATCGATTCGAGCACGGCGTTGCGTTTCGCGATGGTCGCGGCCATGCGGCCGCCGAAATGCAACGGCACGTCCTCCCCCATGGTCTGAAGAGGCACGGGATTCTCATCGACCAGAGTGACTCGCACGCCGCCGCCCGCGGCGGTGAGCGCAGCCGAGATGCCGGCCGGCCCCGCGCCGACGATGAGCAGGTCGGTCGATTCGTCGATGGGCGGCTGCTTGCCCGCGACCGACGCGCGGTCCCGCCCGATGGGCGCATGCGCTCTCGATTTCATGCGTCGTGGCAGCATGGCAGGCGTCCTGGGGGACGGATGTCGTATTCGCGACAACCGGTTGCATGATCACGACGCTGACTGCCCCTCATGCAGGAGTCGCGCAGGCGCACCGGCAGTGTCGGCTTTGCGCAAGCCCGGCCGGGCGGCCTCCGCGATCATCGGTCCATGGAAGCACGCCGACGACGTGAAGGCGGCAGAGGCCGC
>DASZYK010000440.1:0-25109 GCA_035545455.1 Steroidobacteraceae bacterium | reverse complement strand
CAGGATCATCCCGACCAGTCCGTCATCCAGCCGGTCCTCGACGCCGCTCAGCGCTGCGGCGATCTCGACCAGCGTCGCCTCGTCGGCGCGCAGGCTGCCCGCGACGATCTTCTCCAGCTTCTCGGTCTGCGCCTGCACGTTGCCGCGCAGCTCGCCCAGCCCGAGCACGCCGAGCGTGTCGCCGATCTTGCGCAGCAGCTCGACCTGCGGCGCCAGCTCCTGCGGCTGACCCGCGCCGCGGCGCACGAAGATGTCGAGGACGTCCTTCACCTTCGAGAGGTCCTCGCGGATGGCGGCCGCCACGGTCTGCATGAGCTTGACGCTCGGCGCCGAGAGGCTCTCGCGCTCCTGCTCGATGCTCTCGTCGACCGGCAGCAGCTCCGCCAGGCGGAACGAGGCCCGCACCGCGGATACGCGCGGACCGCTGGATTCCGCGCGTCCCACGTAATAGAGCAGATTGTTCAGGAGCTCGACCGAGGGGCTCTGGCAGTAGCGCGCCTCGCCGAGATCGTACAGGCGGCGGATCTCGCGGTCGGCGAGCCCGAGCAGGCGCTTGATCGACTGGCCGCCCTCGAGGCCGTTCTCGCGCAGCGCCTCGATGACCGCGCCCACGACCCACCAGAGCTGGAATACCGGCTGGCGGGTCGCGGTCTGCTCGAGCTTCTGCGCCACCGACGCCAGTGTCTCGAGGTTCTGCTCGATGCGCTCGCCGCGGATCCAGCCGATGAGGCCCATCTGGAAGCGCGCGCGCAGCCGCCGGCTCCACTGCTCGATGTTGAGCGGGGGCTCATCCGATGCGGCCGTGACCGGCTGCGCCTGCTTGTCCGATTTCAGGTTGAGGAGGAGCAGCGTTCCCTCGGAGAGGAGCGCGCTGCCGCGCACCGCCCGCAGGTCGTTGAGAAGCGGCAGCAGCACGAGCGCCAGATCGCGGCCGCCCGCCAGCACGCGCTCCAGGTAGCCGGGCAGCTGCACCATCGCGCGCAGCAGCGCATCCAGGCTCTCCGCCTGGCCCTTGCGCTCCGTGACGGTGGCGAGCAGATAGCCGGCGACCTGCTCCATCTCCTCGGCGAGGAGCGCCGCGCCGTAGATCTCGAGCACGCGCAGCACGCCGTGCACCTGATGCAGCTCCTGCTTGCAGCGCTCGAGGAGCGACACGTTGTCCGGCTGCTCGACGTACGTCTCGAGCGCCGTGCGGGCTTCGGCGAGCGTGGCATTGAGCTCGCGGCCGACGAGGTCCAGCGTCTGGGAGGCGACTTCCGGCATTCAGGGGCCTCGGAAACTCTTCAACTCAGGTGCCGCCGAGCGCGGAGATCTGGCGAACGCTGCCGCTCGCGCCGGTGTTGGTGCTGGCGCCCTTGCCTTCCGCGGGTGGGCGCCGGAATGCCCCGGAGGCCCCCATGGTGTCGGAGCTGGCGCCGGGCAGGCGGAACCCCGCGGCCGCGCGGCGCAGGCCGGCGGACAGCTCGGCGAGCTTGGCGATGGCGGCCGAGGTGGCGTTGGTCGATTCGGCGGTCTGAACGCTGATCTCCTTCAGCACCTGCATGTTGCGGGCGATGTTCTGCGCGCCGCTCGTCTGCTGGCGGGAGCTCGCCGAGATGTTCTGCACCAGGCTTGCGATCTGGTTCGACACCTGCTCGATCTCCTCGAGCGCGGCGCCGGCGTTCTCCGCGAGCAGCGCCCCGCCGACGACGTCCGTGGTGCTGCGCTCCATGGAGACCACCGCCTCGTTGGTGTCGGTCTGGATGGTGCGCACCAGCACCTCGATCTGCTTGGTGGCGTTGGCCGCGCGCTCGGCGAGCCGCTGCACCTCGTCGGCCACCACCGCGAAGCCGCGGCCGGCCTCCCCGGCCATGGATGCCTGGATGGAGGCGTTCAGCGCCAGGATATTGGTCTGCTCGGCGATGTCGTTGATGAGCTCGACGATGTTGCCGATCTCCTGCGAGCTCTCGCCGAGGCGCTTGATGCGCTTGGAGGTCTCCTGGATCGTCTCGCGGATCGTGTTCATGCCGTCGATGGTGCGGCGGACGGCATCGCCGCCCTTGTGAGCCACCTCGACCGAGTGGCGCGCGACGTCCGCGGCCCGCTCCGCGTTGCCGGAGACCTCGGCCACGGAGCTCGCCATGCCGGCTGCCGACTCGGTGGCGGAGGAGATCTGCTTCGACTGCGCACCGCTCGCCTTGGCCAGGTGCTGCGAGAGCGCCTGCGTCTGACGCGTGGCGCTGTCGAGCTGGATGGCCGACTGGTTGATGGTCGTCACCAGGCCGCGCAGGGCATCGACGGCATAATTGATGGAGTCGGCGATCGCGCCGGTGATGTCCTCGGTGACGGTTGCCTGCACGGTCAGATCGCCGTCAGCGAGGCTCGACAGCTCATCGAGGAGGCGCAGGATCGCCTGCTGATTGCGGTCGTTCTCCTGCCGCTGGGTATCCGCGGCGAGACGCTGGTCGGCGACCGTCCGGTGGAGCCGTGCGGCCATCGCCGCCGCGACGACGAGGAGCAGCGCGGCGAGTCCGCCGAGCACCGCCGGGCCGAGCACGCGCACCCCGGACGGCAGGCCCGCCGCAGCCGAAGGATGCGTGGCGAGAAAGTAATAGGCGAGAGCCGCGAGCGCCACGAGGGCCGCCGCCGCGGCGAGAATCCCGGTGAGGGCGGAGCCGGCGCGCGAGGTGCCGTCGGGACGCGCCGCGGTCATGCCGCCGCTTCCGCGAACGCCTGACTCTCGAGCACCGAGCGCAGGCTGAGCACCGGCCACTGCTCGCTGGCGCGCCGGAACGCGCCGGCGAGATACCGCTCGCAGCGGGCGACGGTCGGCGGCGCGTCACCCGTGAACTCGCTCTCGGCGAAGCGCCGGAACCCGAGCACCTCGTCGACCAGCAGGCCCGCCGGAATGTCGCGATGGTTGACGACCATGACGCGCGTGTTGCGCGTGATCGGCGTCGTCCCGCTGCCGAGGAACTGGCGCAGGTCGATGATCGGAAGCAGCTGGCCGCGCACGTTAGCGAGCCCTTTGATCCAAGGCTTGGCTCCCGGTACGCGCGTCATGCCCGCCGGAACACCGAACACCTCGCGCGTCTCCTCACGCGCGACCAGATAGAGATCCCCCGCCATCCGCAGCGCCACGCCGACCCACTCGCGTCCGGCGGCGCCTTCCTGGGCCACCTGGGCCGACACGGCGCGGCCGCGCCGCTCGAGCTCGGCCAGCAGCTCGAAGGGCTGATCCCTGAGAGACCTGAGCGCGACTTCCTCATTCATGCCGGCGCAACGGGGCTCACGGCGACAGAGTCGCCTGGGCCTTGGCGACGAGCTGATCGGGCGAGACCGGCTTGACCATGTAGTCGACCGCTCCCTGCCGCAGTCCCCAGATGCGGTCGGTCTCCTGCCCCTTGGAGGTCACCATGATGATGGGGATGGTGCGCGTCTTCGGATCGTTGGCGAGCGCGCGCGTCGCCTGGTAGCCGTTCATGCCCGGCATGACGATGTCCATGAAAATGAGATCGGGGCTCATCTCGCGCGCCAGCCTGACGCCCTCGGCGCCGTCGGCCGCGGCAGCCGTCCGGTAGCCGTGCTTCTCGAGCGCTTTCTGCATCACGTGCACTTCGGTCGGCGAGTCGTCCACGATGAGAATCAGCGGCATGGCCATCATCTCCCGATATGCGTCTCGATCGCGCTCAGGAGCTCGTCCTTGGTGAAGGGCTTGGTGAGGTAGTGCTCGGAGCCCACGATACGGCCCCGCGCGCGATCGAACAGGCCGTCCTTGGAGGACAGCATGATCACGGGAATCGAGCGGAACACCTTGTTGTGCTTGATGAGCGAGCACGTTTGATAGCCGTCGAGGCGCGGCATCATGATGTCGACGAACACGATGTCGGGCTGGTGGTCGGCAATCTTCGCGAGCGCATCGAACCCGTCGATGGCCGTGAAGACCTCGCACCCCTCCTTGGCGAGGAGGGTCTCGGCCGTGCGGCGAATCGTCTTGCTGTCGTCGATCACCAGGACCTTGAGGCCCTGGAGCTTCGTGTTGCTGCCGGTCACGGTCAGGCAACTCCTTCAACTTGATTTGAGGCTCGCGCCCGCCGCCCCGGAGCAGACCTCACGGCCAGCACGGCCGCGGCGGCGAGCGGGCCGGAGACTACACTCAATGACCGGCGCTTCGCCATCGACCCCTCCACCTCCGGAACGAGGTGCTGCGGGTTTTAACATATCGGACCACCCCGTGCCATGCTGCGCATGTCACATTATTTGATTGGCGCACAAAATCGCGTGGAGCGATTCTTGAACGCGTGGCGCAGCCATGCGGGCCGCAGGGCCGAGGCGCATGGATGCGCCGGGTAAATCGCTCCCGGGGATTTGCGCGGCCGGCCCTGTGACCGGATTCACATCCGCGGCCGTGTCCCGGGGGCGCATCCTCTCGCATTGCAGGATCTCAGGAGCGGGCTGCTCGGCCGATCCCGGGCCCCGCCCCGTCGGGGCCGGCGCTGCGCGTCGTCCAGAATCGCTCCTGGCGACTTCGTGGGCCGCTCACTGATTTGCTTTCGCACGTCGCCAGTAGCCGGGTCCGCTGGCATTATGTCCCCATGCCGAAGCCCGTCCGCCTCGGGGTCGTGATGGACCCCATCGCCGCCATCCACTATGCCAAGGACTCGACGCTCGCCATGCTGCTCGCCGCCCAGGCGCGCGGCTGGTCGCTCTTCTACATGGAGCAGCGCGATCTTTCCCTGCGTGACGGGATCGCCCGCGGCCGGCTGCGGCCGCTCACCGTCAAGGCCGATCCGGCCCGCTGGTTCGAGCTCGGCGAGCCGCGGGTCGAGCCGCTGGGGAACCTCGACTGCATCCTGATGCGCAAAGACCCGCCGTTCGACACCGAGTACATCTACACCACGTACATCCTGGAGAGAGCCGGGGAGCAGGGCGCGCTCGTCGTCAACCGGCCGCAGGGCCTGCGCGACATGAACGAGAAGGTCTACACGGCATGGTTTCCGCAGTGCTGCGCGCCGACGCTGATCACGCGGGACATGGCGGACATGGAAGCCTTCCTGCGCGAGCACGGCAAGATCGTGTGCAAGCCGCTCCACGGCATGGGCGGCCGGTCGATCTTCGTCCTGGAGCGGCACGACAAGAACATGGGCGTGGTCTTCGAGACGCTCACCGACTATGGCCAGCGCTTCGCCATCGTGCAGCGCTACCTGCCGGAGATCGTGGCCTCCGGTGACTCGCGGGTGCTGCTCATCGACGGAGAGCCCGTGCCTTATGCCCTGGCGCGCATTCCCCAGCCCCATGACCACCGCGGCAATCTCGCGGCCGGAGCGCGCGGTGTGGGCCGTCCGCTCGAGGAGCGCGATCGCTGGCTCGCGGGCCAGATCGGGCCGACACTCGCGGCCAAGGGGATGCTGTTCGTCGGCCTCGACGTCATCGGCGGCTTCGTCACCGAGATCAACGTGACGAGCCCCACCGGCATCCGCGAGCTGGAGAAGCAGTTCAACATCGACATCGCCGGCCAGCTCATGAGCGCCATCGAGCGACGCATTGCGGCACGGTAGCGCGCCTTGACCCCTCCGAGCCGCGCCTGCGTGTAACGATGGGAAGAAAATCCATGATGCTGCGGGAAGGCAGAGCCCCTGTCTGGGACCGCCTGCTCGCCATGCTTTTCTTCACGGCTCTGCTGCACGGCGTGATCATCCTGGGCCTGACGTTCAAATCGCCGATCTCCGGCAACGACAGCGCGCCCGGCCTGCAGGTCCTGCTGGTCTCGAGCGAGGTGCCGACCGCTGATCGCAACGATCACGCGAGCTACCTCGCGCAGCGGACTCAGCTGGGCTCCGGCAACACCCGCGAGGACGTCACGCCCCGCAATCCCGCCCAGGCCCCGGTTCTCCCGGCGCAGCAGGGAAGCCCGCAGGGCAATGCCCTCTCGGCGAGCGCACAGGCCGCGGGCTCCCGCGACCGCCGGGTGCTCACCACTTCGGGCTGGAGCACCCTCGTCCATTACCTGACCGACGAAGGCAGCGGCGGCAGCGCGGCGCAGCTGCCCCTGCTCCTCGATCAACCGTCCACTGATCACGACGGGCCCGACGATGAGGCGGGACCGGTGCGGCTGCGCGGCCCGAAGCGCGACGAGCTGTGGGTCACCCCCGACACGCGGGCGTCCATCGTCGCGCCCTACCTCGTCGCCTGGCGGGCCAAGGTGGAGCGCATCGGCACCCTGAACTTTCCGGCGGCCGCCCGCCAGGCCGGGTCGAAGGCCAGCCCCGTCATCGAAGTGGCCATCGACGCGGACGGGCATCTCGATCAGGCGACGATCCGCCGCTCGAGCGGCGACCCGGAGCTCGACCAGGCGGCGCTCTCCATCCTGAAGCTGGCCAGCCCCTTCGCCCCGTTCCCACCGGAGCTCGCGCAGCGCTACCGTGTGCTGCACTTCGTCTATGAGTGGCAGTTCGTCGGCGGCCGGCTGGCCACCGGGTCCATCAGGGCGGCGCCGTGAGCGCCGTTCCTTGAGCCCGTGGCGCTCTGTCCCCATACTTGGGTCTCATGAGCGACGAGCACAGCAGCGAGAGCGCGGCCGCGGGCGGTGAATCGCTCTTCGACACGGCGTCGGCCGGCAGCCTGACGAATCACCTGCTGATCGCCATGCCTTCCCTCGTCGATCCGAACTTCGCGCAGACGGTGGCGCTCATCTGCGAGCACACCGATCGCGGCGCGCTCGGCATCGTGCTGAACAAGCCGCTGCCCATGCGCCTCTCGGACGTGCTCTCACAGATGAAGCTCGAGCCCCGTACCGAGGACATCGGCGCACAGCCGGTGCTGAGGGGCGGCCCCGTGCACACCGACCGCGGCTTCGTGCTCCATCGGCCCGGCGGGCAGTGGGACCACACGCACAAGGTGTCGGAGATGATCCAGGTCACGACATCGCGCGACGTGCTGGCCGCCATGGCTCGCGGTGAAGGTCCGGGCGATGCCTTCATCGCGCTCGGCTACGCCGGTTGGGAGTCCGGCCAGCTGGAGCGCGAGATGAAAGAGAACGCCTGGACCTCCATGCCGGTCGATGCGCGCGTGGTGTTCGAGCTGCCCTACGAGGAGCGATGGACCGGCGCCTGGCGGCTCCTCGGCATCGATGTCGACCGGCTGAGCCTGGTCGCCGGGCATGCCTGACAAACCGGTCGAAGCCGTACTCGCCTTCGACTTCGGACTCAGACGCATTGGCATCGCGGCGGGCGATACGCTGACTGCTACCGCTGCGCCCCGTCCCGCCGCATTCGTGACGCGTACGGGCCCGGACTGGCCGGCGATCGAGCGCGAGGTCAACGCGCTCAAACCCCGCCGGCTCATCGTCGGCGCACCGTATAATGCCGACGGCACCCCCGGAGCGCTCGCTCCGGCTGCCCGCCGGTTCGCCAACGAGCTCGAGCGCCGCTTCAGGCTTCCCGTCAGCATGGTCGATGAGCGCTGGTCCTCGCTGGAAGCGGGCACGGCGCTCAAGGCGCGGCGCGCCGGGGGCCGAGGGCGGCGAATCCGGCGCGAGGATGTCGACAGCGCGGCGGCGGCGGTCATTCTCGAGCGCTGGCTCGGGGGCGAGAGCGGAGAGAGTTTGAAGTGATCGATCAATTACGCCCTGACGGCACCCTGCGGCATCTCATCACCCTGGAAGGCCTGTCGCGCGAGACCATCGAGCGCCTGCTCGAGCGGTCCCAGGGCTTCGTCAGGCCGCTCGGCGCGCACCCGCCGGTCAGCCGCTCCCTGGCCGGCCTGACGGTCGCAAATCTCTTCACCGAGCCCTCCACCCGCACCCGCGTCTCGTTCGAGCTCGCCGCGAAGCGCCTGGGGGCAGATGTCGTCAACCTGGAAGTCCAGCTCTCCTCCCGCGTCAAGGGCGAGAGCATGCTCGACACGGTGTATACGCTACAGGCGCTACACGTCGACGCGATGGTCATCCGTGACGCAGAAGCCGGCGTCCCTGCTGCGGTGGCCGCGAATGTTGCGCCACACGTCAGCGTACTCTCCGCCGGTGAAGCGCACGTGGCGCATCCAACGCAAGGTCTGCTGGACGCTCTCACGGTCCGGCAGCACAAGAAGCGCTTCGAAAGCCTGAGCATCGCGATCGTTGGCGACATCCGGCACTCGCGCGTCGCACGCTCCGACTACCACGTGTTTCGCGCCCTCGGCTGCCAGGACCTGCGGATCGTCGCGCCGCCCGCTCTGATGCCCGCACAGGATGAATTCGCAGGCTGCTCCCGCCACACGTCTCTGAAAACGGGCCTGAAGGACGCCGACGTCGTAATGATGCTGCGCATCCAGAAAGAGCGGATGGGTCAAGCCGATCTTCCCGATGCGGACCGCTACTTCGCCAAATATGGCCTCACGCCGGAGCGGCTGGCGAGCGCGCGGCCCGATGCGATCGTGATGCATCCGCAACCCATGAACCGCGGCATCGAGATCGCGTCCGACGTGGCAGACGGTCCCCAGTCAGTCATCCGCGACCAGGTGCGCAACGGCGTGGCCGTCCGCATGGCGGTTCTCGACGAGGTGCTGGCTTCCCGGGCAGGCGCCGCATGACCCGCGAAACCCGCGGCACGCTGCATCTCGAAGACGCGCGCGTAATCAAACAGACGGCGTACGACGGCGAGCAGTTCGTGCTTCGCCTCTCCGCGCCCGCCTGCGCCGCCCGCGCGGAGCCCGGCAACTTCGTGCACCTGACCTGCGATCCAGCCCTCCCCATGCGCCGCCCGCTGTCCATCATGCGCGCGGACCGCGAGGCCGGCTGGATCGAGGTGCTTTACAAGGTCCTCGGCCCCGGCCTGCACGCGCTGGCCGCCCGCAGGCCAGGCGAGACGGTCAGCATCATCGGTCCGATCGGCAAGCCCTTCACCGTCCACCCCGAGCGCCCGCGCCCGGTTCTCATCGGCGGCGGCGTAGGCATCCCTCCCATGGTCTTCCTGGCCGACCGCCTGCGCAACGAGTCACCGGCCGGCTACAAGCCCCTGGTCCTGATGGGCTCCGAGATCCCCTTCCCCTTCCGCACCCGCCCATCGGCGATCGTCGTCGCCGGCATTCCGGTCGGCACCATCGCCTGCATGCCTCTCCTCGATGAATGGGGCATCGCGAGCCGGCTGGCCAGCCGCTCCGGCTTCCCCGGCTGCTACGACGGCTTCGTTACCGAGCTCGCCGAAGACTGGCTGAAGTCCCTGGGCCCCTCCGAGCTGGCCGAGGTGGAGCTCTTCGCCTGCGGCCCTACTCCCATGCTGGCCGCCACCGCCGCCGTGGCACGCCGCTACGGCGTCCCCTGCCAGGCGTCTTTGGAGGAATTCATGGCCTGTGCAGTGGGCGGCTGCGCCGGTTGCACCGTGCTGGTGCGGACACCGGAAGGCGATGCGATGAAACGGGTTTGCGTAGACGGGCCGGTGTTCGACGCGCTGACGGTTTTCTGAGAAGAGAGCCGTGCCACTGGCCATTGCGCTGCGCATTCCATGCTCCGCGCAAGCCCGGGGTGTCCGTCCATGGCCGCCCGTTCGCCGCATGCGGCGAACCCTTGGCGGCAGGGCCCCCGGCCCGGGCCGGTCGGGCCCGGGCGTTCGCGCGGATCGAGGCTCGTTGTAAAGAGAGCCGTGCCACTGGCCGTCCATGGCGGCAGGGCCCCCGGCCCGGGCCGTCCGGGCCCGGGCGTGCGCGCGGATCGAGGACACGTTAAGTGTCCTCGATGAAGGCACCGCGCTTACCCAAAATTGATCTTGGCTTCCAGGTTGGCGCGGGAGTCCGCGTTGGCCAGCGCCTCCGCCATCTCCACCCGCCCGTCCTTGTACAGCGAGTAAAGCGCCACGTCGAAGCTCTGAATCCCCCGCTCGCTGCTCGCGGCGATCGCCTCCTTGATCCCGATCACGTCCCCCTTCTTCACCAGCTCCGCGATGTGCGGCGTATTGAGCATCACCTCCATCGCCGCCACCCGCCGATTGTCCTTCCCCATCACCAGACGCTGCGCCATGATCGCCTTCAGGTACTGGGACAGGTCCAGGAAGATCTGCGTGTGCTGCTCCCGCGGAAACATGTTGATGATGCGGTCCAGCGTCTCCGCGCAGTTGTTGGCATGCAGCGTCGCCATCACCAGGTGCCCCGTTCCCGCCAGGTTGATCGCCGCCTCCATGCTTTCGCGGTCGCGCACCTCACCGATCAGGATCACGTCCGGCGCCGCGCGCATGGCGCCGCGGAGCGCGCGCGAGTAGGACCTCGTATCGAGCCCGACCTCCCGCTGGTTCACGATCGAGCGCTTGTTGGCGTGCAGGAACTCGATCGGGTCCTCGATGGTGATGATGTGGTCGGAAGCCGTCTCGTTGCGCAGGTTGATCATCGCCGCGAGCGTGGTCGACTTGCCCGAGCCGGTGGCCCCCACCACCAGGATGAGCCCGCGCTTGAGCAGCGCGAGATCCCCGATCGCGTCCGGCAGCCCCAGCGAATCGAGCCGCGGCATGTCCGCCGTGATGTAGCGCAGCACCATCGCCGGATACCCGCGCTGCATGAAGACGTTCACGCGGAAGCGCCCGAGTCCCGGCTCCGAGATGGCGAAGTCGATCTCCAGCTCGCTCGCGAACCGCTCCCGCTGCTCCGCGCTCATCAGCGCCAGGGCCGTCTGCCGCACCGTCTCGGGCGACAGCACCTGCTTGTTCACCGGGAAGATCTGTCCCTCGATCTTGATCTTGATGGGCGCGTTGCAGGTGAAGAAGAGGTCGGAGGCCTTCTTCTCCACCATCAGCTTGAAGAGCGGCTTGGTATTGAGCTGCGGGTGCGAGCCCGTCGATGGCGGCGCCGCCGGCGCCGCGAACGTGCCCGTCGCCTCGAGGGAGCTCTGCGGCCCGGTGGCGCTCAGCCGCGGGTCCGGCGCGTCTTTCGTCGCCGTCATATCGCGCGGCCGTCTTCTTCCTCGACGATCTTCAGCGCGCCGCCGTCGTCGATGGCCTTGTTCTCGCGCTTGCTCTCCAGCTTGATCCGCAGGCGCAGCTCGTTCTTGGAGTCGGCGTTGCGCAATGCATCCTCGTAGGAGATGAAGCCCGTCTCGTAGAGCTCGAACAGCGACTGGTCGAAAGTCTTCATGCCGAGCCGCGTGGAGCGCGCCATCACGTCCTTGATCTTCGCCACCTCGCCCTTGAAGATGAGATCCTGGATGAGGGGCGAGTTCAGCATGATCTCCATGGAGGCGATGCGGCCGGTGCCGCCCTCACGCGGCACCAGCCGCTGGGAGATGAACGCGCGGATGTTCAGGGACAGGTCCATGAGCAGCTGCGTCCGCCGCTCGTCCGGGAAGAAGTTGACGATGCGGTCGAGCGCCTGGTTGGCGTTGTTGGCGTGCAGCGTCGCCAGCACGAGGTGACCGGTCTCGGAAAACTGAATGCCGTACTCCATCGTCTCGCGGTCGCGGATCTCACCTATGAGGATGACGTCCGGCGCCTGACGCAGAGTGTTCTTGAGCGCCGCGTGCCACGACTCGGTATCGACGCCGATCTCACGGTGGGTGACGACGCAGCCTTTGTGCTGGTGCACGTACTCCAGCGGATCCTCTATGGTGACGATGTGGCCCCGGGTCTTCTCGTTGCGGTAGCCGATCATGGCCGCCAGCGTCGTCGACTTGCCGGAGCCCGTGCCGCCGACCACCACGACCAGGCCGCGCTTGGAGAGCACCACTTCCTTCAGGATCGGCGGCAGATCGAGCTCCTCGAAGCTCGGGATCTTGGCGTTGATCATGCGGATGACGCAGCCGGTGGCGCCCTGCTGCACGAAGGCGCTCACACGGAAGCGCCCGATGCCCGGCGGCGCGATCGCGAAGTTGCATTCCTTGGTGGCGTCGAACTCCCGCGACTGCCGGTCGTTCATGATCGCGCGCACGAGCGTGCCGGCCTGCTCGGACGTCAGCGCGCGCTCGCTCTGCGGACGGATCTCGCCGTCGATCTTGATGGCGGGCGGGAAGCCGGCGGTGACGAAGAGGTCGGAGGCCTTCTTCTCCACCATCCGGCGCAGGAGGTCCTGCATCAGCTTGATGGCCTGATCACGATCCACGGCAATCTCCCCGTCTCTTCGGCGCCGGTCGCGCCGCTTCACCGACGGGGTGCGTCTCGGACCCCGTCAAAACCTGCGCGTAGCGCATCACAAAGCATCCTTGTTCTGGGCCTTGTACCGCGCCTCCTCCTTGCTGACCACACCCTTGGTCACGAGCTCGGTCAGACACTGGTCGAGTGTCTGCATGCCCGAGGCCTGCCCGGTCTGGATGGCGGAGTACATCTGGGCGATCTTGCCCTCGCGGATCAGATTGCGGATCGCCGGGGTGCCGATCATGATCTCGTGCGCGGCGACGCGCCCGCCGCCGTTGCGCTTGAGGAGCGTCTGCGAGATCACCGCCCGCAGGGACTCCGACAGCATGGAGCGCACCATGTCCTTCTCCGCCGCCGGGAACACGTCGACCACGCGATCGATCGTCTTGGCGGCCGAGCTCGTGTGCAGCGTGCCGAACACCAGGTGCCCGGTCTCCGCCGCCGTGAGCGCGAGGCGGATGGTCTCGAGGTCGCGCATCTCACCGACCAGGATGATGTCCGGATCCTCGCGCAGCGCGGAGCGCAGCGCCTCGCTGAAACCGAGCGTGTCGCGGTGCACCTCGCGCTGGTTCACCAGGCAGCGCTTCGATTCGTGCACGAACTCGATCGGGTCCTCGATCGTGATGATGTGGTCGGGACGGTTGTCGTTGCAGTGGTTGACCATGCCGGCGAGCGTGGTCGACTTGCCCGAGCCCGTCGGCCCGGTGACCAGGACCAGCCCTCGCGGCAGCATGCACAGGTCGCGGAAGATCTTCGGCGCCCCGAGGTCGTCCAGGGAGATGATCTCCGAGGGAATGTTGCGGAACACCGCCCCGGCGCCGCGGTTCTGGTTGAAGGCGTTGACGCGAAAGCGCGCCAGCTTCGGAATCTCGAAGGAGAAATCGGTCTCGAAGAACTCCTCGTATGCCTTCCGTTGCTTGTCGTTCATGATGTCGTAGACCATGCTGTGCACTTCCTTGTGGCTCAGGGGCGGCATGTTGATCCGCTTCATGTCGCCGTCGACGCGGATCATGGGCGGCACGCCCGAAGACAGGTGCAGATCCGATGCCTTGTTCTTGACGGCGAACGCCAGGAGTTGCGCGATGTCGACGGCCATTGGGGGTATTTCCTGGAGTGCTGCGGCTTGCGACGGCGGGTCTCAGAGGGGCCCGCGGCAGTATAGCGGAGGGGTTTGGTCGTCCATATGTTAAGGTCCTCGCAGAATTTGCCGGAGCGCATCCGCGCCGTGCGCGAGCGCCTGGCTGCGGCCGCCGTGAGCGCCGGCAGGAATGCCGACTCCGTCACACTTCTCGCGGTTTCCAAGGGGCAGCCGGCGGAGCTGATCCGGGCGGCGGCCGTTGCGGGGCTGACCGACATCGGCGAGAGCTACCTCGCCGAAGCGCTCGCCAAGATGGAGGCACTGGCCGACCTGCCCCTCACCTGGCACTTCATCGGCAGGCTGCAGGCCAACAAGACCCGTCCCGTGGCGGAGCGCTTCGCCTGGGTGCACGGCCTCGACCGGCTGAGGATCGCGGAGCGTCTGTCGACGCAGCGTCCCTATCATGCCCCGCCGCTCAACGTCTGCATCCAGGTGAATCTCGCCGGCGAAGCCACCAAGGGCGGCGTACCGCCCTCCGAGGCGCCGGCGCTCGCTGCCGCCGTGGCGGCGCTGCCGCGCCTCGCGCTGCGCGGCCTCATGTGCATCCCCCCGGAGGAGGCTGATCCCGGCCGGCAGCGCGGGTGGTTCGCACGGCTCAGAGCCCTGCGGGAGTCGCTGAACGCGGGGGGTCTTCGCCTCGATACCCTCTCCATGGGGATGAGCGGTGACTTCGAGGCGGCGATCCTGGAAGGCGCCACGGTCGTGCGCATCGGCACGGCGCTCTTCGGTCCGCGCCGCGGGACGGCGCCAGCCGGTACAATCCCGTCCCCATGAGCCACCTCGAGCTGACAGTCCTGGGCGCCGGCAACATGGGGCGCGCGCTGATCGGAGGGTTGCTGCGGCACGGGATGCGCCCGGAGCAGATCGCCGTCGGCGAGAGCCAGGAAGCGGCGCGCATTGCGCTTTCCCGGGATCTCGGCATCACCGCCACGGCCGACAACCGCGCCGCCGTCCGCAAGGCCGACCTCGTCGTGGTCGCAGTAAAGCCCCAGGATGCCGGCTCGGTCCTCGCGCCGCTCGCCGCGGAGCTTCAGCAGCGCCGCCCGGTGGTCCTCTCAGTGGCCGCGGGCATCAGAGTCCAGACGCTGCAGAGCTGGTGCGGACCCGGCATCCCCGTGATCCGCGCGATGCCCAACAGGCCGGCGCTCGTCGGCGCGGGAGCCACGGGGCTGTTCGCGCCCGAGGAGGTCGGCGCCTCCCACCGCGCGGTCGCGGCACAGATCATGCAATCCGTGGGGGAAGTCGCGTGGGTTGCAACAGAGGACGCGCTCGACGTGGTGACGGCGCTTTCGGGCAGTGGACCCGCCTACTTTTTTCTTCTCGCCGAAACGATGGCACAGGCCGGCGTCGCACTGGGACTTCCGATGGAAACGGCGCGACGCCTGTCGATTGCGACCTTGCATGGCGCGGGACTTCTCGCACATGGCAGCGACGGTGATCTCGCACGCCTGCGGGCGGAAGTGACATCGAAGGGCGGCACCACCGAAGCGGCATTGCGCACCCTGCAGGCCGCGGGTTTCGACGAAATCATCGCCCGCGCGGTCGAGTCGGCGGCTCGCCGCAGCCGCGAGCTCGCCGGCCAGGCCGGCGGCATCACCCGATAATCCGCCTTCGACGGTAACCCTCATGAGCGCACTGATCTTCATCATCCAGACGCTGCTGTCGCTTGCGCTGTTCGTGGTGCTGGCGCGGCTGCTGCTGCAGCTCACGCGCGCCGACTTCCGCAACCCCATCTGCCAGGCCGTGGTGCGCCTCACCAATCCGCTGATCCTGCCGCTGCGGCGCATCCTGCCGCCGATCGGCAAGGTCGACACCGCCTCCGTCGTCGCGGTCGTCCTCATCGCGGTCGTGGAAGTGGCGATCGTGTTCGCGATCCGCGGCATCACATTCGTGGGTCCGATCTATTGGCTGCAGTCCGCCGCGCTCGAGATCGCACACACCCTGCTCTGGACCTACTTCTACGCCATCGTCCTCTACGCCCTGCTCAGCATGGTGGCTCCGGGCGGGTATTCGCCGCTGCAATCGGTCCTCGCCACCATCTGCGAGCCGGTGTTGCGGCCGTTTCGCCGGGTAATTCCGCCGGTCGCGGGCATCGATCTCTCCCCGCTCTGGGCCTGCATCCTCATCCAGGCGATCCTGATTCTCATCGGCTGAGCCGCGCGCCTCGCGTTGGAAACCAAGCCCTTAGCGCCGACACCGCAACGGAGTCGCAGCTTCGGCGGCGCCCGACCGGACTCGGAAAGCCTTAAAAAAAAGGCATTTCAGCGCATGCCCGAGCGAAAAAAAGCTGTTGCGCAGGTGCGCGCATGTGCTATTTTCCGCGCCGATTCATCGGCGCGACTGCAGCACAGCGCGCTCACAACCATTAAATATCGAGGAGTAGCGCAATATGGCGAAAAAGGGTGGCGCTCCGACCAAGTCGGAAGTCCTGACTCAGATCTCCAAAGACACCGGGCTGTCGCGCAAGCAGATCGGCGGCGTCTTCGACTCGCTCAACGGCGTGATCAAGAAGAGCCTGAAGAGCAATGGCCTCTTCACCATGCCCGGCCTGCTGAAGATGAAGGTCGTGAAGAAGCCCGCGACGAAGGCCCGTGAGGGAATCAACCCCTTCACCGGCGAGAAGATGATGTTCAAGGCCAAGCCGGCCAGCAAGAAGGTCCGTGTGATGCCGCTGAAGAGCCTGAAGGCGATGGTGAACTCGTAAAGGGAGCGGCTCGAGATTCATAAAGCCCGGAAGCGCCGCATCGACGGCCCTTCCGGGCTTTATTTTTGGCTGCTCAGGAAGTCGACGATGACCGTCCGGAGCTCGTTCAGCCGCCCATGGAAGAAGTGACCGGCCCCGTGCAGGAGGCGTACGGCGGGGCGTGGCGGGGCTTGCTGCCTTGCCCAGGCGAGCACCGCGGCCGGCTCGATGACGTCATCGGCATCGCCCTGCACGATGAGCCAGGGACATCCCACTGAGCCGATTCCCTCCATCGCGACCCGCGTGATTCCGGGAGCGACGGTCACCAGTCTCTCCGCCCCCGCTCGCATGGCGGCGCGCACCGCGACGGCGCCTCCGAACGAGAACCCCCCCAGCCATAGCGCGGCGCCCGGCCAGCGCTCCCGTCCATAGGCGATGACGGCCATCGCGTCGGCGGTCTCTCCGTAGCCGTCGGCATGCTCGCCGGAGCTGCCCCCGACACCGCGGAAGTTGAAACGGATGGTCGGCACGCCCAGCTCGTTGAACGCCCGCGCCACGATATAGACGACCTTGTTGTCGAGCGTGCCGCCGTAGAGCGGGTGCGGGTGGCAGACCACGCCGAAGCGGGTTGGCACGGCGGCATCGCCGTCATCACCGGCGGGTATCTCGACGAGCGCCTCGATCGCCCCGGCGGGGCCGGCGATCGTCACCCGCTCCGCGCGCGGCGCGCTCATGACGGGGAATGCGCGCCGGCGAGCTCGACGAGCAGCCGGTTGAGGCGCTGCACGAACTCGGCCGGGTTGCCGAGCTGACCGCCTTCCGCCAGCTCCGCCTGCTCGTAGAGGAGCAGCGACAGCTCCCTGAAGCGCGCCGCATCGGTGAGACCGTCGAGATGTCTCACCAGCGGATGGCCGACATTGAGCTCGAGCACGGGCTTGGATTCCGGGGCCTTCTGGCCCGCGGCCTCGAGTATCCGGCGCATGCCCGCACCGAGGTCGTGCTCGCCGAGCACCAGACATGCCGGTGAATCGGCCAGGCGCGTGCTGACCCGCACCTCGAGCACCCGCTCGCCGATCGCGTCCTTGACCCGCTTGAGCAGGCTCTTGCTCTCCTTCAGCTCCTCGTCATGGCGCTTGCGGTCGGCTTCGCTCTCGAGCGCACCGAGCTCGAGATCGCCCCGGGCCGCGTCCTTGAAGCGCTTGCCCTCGAAGGCATCGAGCTGTCCCATGGCCCACTCGTCGATCCTCTCGGAGAGCAGCAGCACTTCCAGGCCGCGTTGGGTCAGGCGCTCGATGTAGGGGCTGGCGCGCGCCGCGGCGGCGCTCTCGCCAATGATGTAGTAGATCCGGTCCTGTCCCGGCTTCATCCGCTCCACGTACTGCGCGAGGCTCACGGACGGCTCGTTTCCGGACTCGTGGGTGCTGGCGAATCTCAGGAGCTGCAGCAGCGCGGGGCGATTGGCCGGATCCTGCACCACGCCCTCCTTCAGGACCGCGCCGAACTCCTTCCAGAAGGCCGGGTATTTCTCGGGCTCCTCCTTGGCGAGCCGGGCCAGCATATCGAGCACGCGCTTGGTGAGGCCGCTGCGGATCGCCTCGACCTCGGGCTCCTGCTGCAGGAGCTCGCGCGACACGTTGAGGGGCAGATCGCTCGAATCGACCACGCCTTTCACGAAGCGCAGGTAGAGCGGCAGGAACTGCTCCGCGTCGTCCATGATGAAGACGCGCCGCACGTAGAGCTTCAATCCGTGCGCGGCATCCCGCTGCCACAGGTCGAAGGGCGCGCGCCCGGGAAGATAGAGCAGGCTCGTGTACTCGCGCTTGCCCTCGACGCGGTTGTGGCTCCAGGCGATCGGGTCCGTGAAGTCGTGCGCCAGATGCTGATAGAACTCGCGGTATTCCTCGTCGGTGATCTCCGTGCGGGGCCGGGTCCACAGCGCCTTCGCCTGATTGACGGTCTCGTATTCCAGTGACGCCTCGCCTTCTTTGCGCATGCGCACGGGAAAGGCGATATGGTCCGAATAGCGGCGGATCAGCGCGCGCAGCCGCATGGAATCAGAGAACGCCTTCGCTTCCGGCTTCAAGTGGAGCCTGACCGTGGTGCCGCGCTGCGGGCGTGTCAGCGTCTGCACGGTGAACTCGCCCTCGGCGCTCGACTCCCAGTGCACTGCGCTCTCCGCCGGGAGCCCTGCCTTGCGCGAAAGCACCTCGACCCGGTCGGCCACGATGAACGCCGAGTAGAAGCCCACGCCGAACTGCCCGATGAGCTGCGAGTCCTTCTGCTGGTCGCCGGAGAGGTTGCGGAAGAATTCCGCCGTGCCGGAGCGGGCAATGGTGCCGAGGTTGGACACCGCCTCCTCGCGCGTCATGCCGATGCCGTTGTCGGTGATGCTCAGCGTGCCCGCTTCCTTGTCCGCCTCGATACGGATCTCGAGCTCCGGCTCGCTGGCGAGCAGCGCGGGCTCGCCGATGGCCGCGAAGCGCAGGCGGTCGTTGGCGTCCGACGCGTTCGAGATGAGCTCGCGCAGGAAGATCTCCCTGTGGCTGTACAGGGAATGGATCATGAGCTTCAGCAGCTCGCGGACTTCCGCCTGAAACCCGTGCGTCTGCCGGCCGGGGGCGGCCGTGGCGTTCTCGGAACTCGACATATGCGCGGCCCTCCTATCCTGATTTTATGTCGTGAAAGTGGGCCGGGCGAGCCGGGTCTTTCAGCGAGGACACTCCGCTCCGGCGAGCGCCCGCGCACGGATGCGCAGGCGTTTCCCGGGGCATCTCGCCTCATGTCGCCGGGACTCAGAGCGGCCCGGCCGCCACGGGTTCGCCGCATGCGGCGAACGGGTGGCCGTGGACGGACTACCCCGGGCTTGCGCGGAGCATGGAATGCGCAGCGCAGTGGCCAGTGGCACGGCCTCGCGAGTGCGCTGTTTGGGGAAAGACGCCCGTTTTTCAAGGGGCCCGGAGGCCGGGGCGGATCAGGGCAGGCGGAGCAGGCGGCGGTAGAGGTCGAAGAACGTGACGCTGCCGGCGAGCAGCGCGGCGTTGACGCGAAGCTGCGGCAGGAGCAGCCAGACACCGAGAGCGGAGCTCCAGGCGAGGAGCGGCGTCGACAGGGCTGCGGCCTCGATGAGAGCTGTCGTCGCGACGTGGCGACAGGCTCCCGTGAGGTCGTCCAGCTCGTCCCAAAGATGCAGGAAGAATTCCATCCCGAACCAACTCTACCCGCCGCGACCCGCGGTTGTCGTGCGGAATTTCACAGTCGCGCCGGCTTGCGGGAGCGTGGTGGGGTGCGTAGGCTTGAGCCCGGCCCGTTCAGCGCGCGTTCACAGAACACAGGACCACCATGTATCGCATCGTCGTCCTCAACCCGAAGGGGGGCTCGGGCAAGACGACCATCGCGACTAACCTTGCGAGCTACTTCGCTTCGCATCAGCAAAAGCCAGTCCTGATGGATTTCGATCCGCAAGGGTCCTCGCTCCGTTGGGTACGCAAGCGCCAGCCGGCGCAGCCGCCGATTCATGTGATTGCCGCCTTCGAGAAAGACCCGCGAACCACGCGATCGTTCCAGCTCCGCGTACCGGACGGCGCGACGCACGTCATCGTGGACACTCCCGCGGCGGTAGAGCCGCGCCTGATGCCGGAGCTGACGCGCGATGCTCGCAAGATCATCGTGCCCGTGCTGCCTTCCGACATCGACATTCACGCCTGCTCGCGCTGCATCCGCGACCTGCTGCTGGTCGCGAAGGTCCGCCGGGACGAGGACCGCATCGGCGTGGTCGCCAACCGGATCCGCCGCAATACCGTCACCTACCAGTCCCTCACCCGCTTCCTGCAGACGCTGGGGATCCCGATCGTGGCGACGCTGCGCGACTCGCAGAACTACCTGCGCGCCGCGGAGCTCGGCGTGGGCGTGCACGAGATGAAGAGCTATATCGTCAGGGAGGACGTCGAGGAGTGGCGGCCGCTCATAGAGTGGCTCGAGCCGTCCGCCGGCTCACCGCCCACCGAAGCCGAGGGAGCCCCGCCGGCCGTCGCGATGCCCTGATGGGGCCATCGGGCAGGTCGCTCGAGCGCCACGGGCGGCCTCGAGCCGGGGAGACTAACGGGACTTGTTCGTGCCGGCGCCGCGCGCGGTGGCATCCGGCTGCCGCTCCTCTTCCTCCCACGACTCGCGCATGCGGTCGGCCCAGTTCTTGTAGCTCGACCAGGTGTTGAGATTGCGCGTGATGGCGGCATGACGGGCGCGGGCACGCTGCATGCGATCGAGCCAGTCGGGGTAAGGCTCCGCCGGATCCGGGGCCGTCGGCCCGCTGGAGGGCGGCTCCACTTGGTTGCCGGGCGCGCTGCCTCGCCCCCTGTCGGTTGAGCTCATGGAAGCACCTTAAGCTTTTCCGCAGGGTACGGCTTTTGGCGGCAGCACGCAGGAACTGGTTCACAAGCATGTCGCCCGTTGCCTACAGTTTTCGCGCCGCGCGCGCCTTATGTCATGCGCGTGTTGGCGCGTCGGCCGGGGTTTACTTATTCGAACCCGCCGCGACCGCGAGGAGATGCGCCGACACGAGCGGTGGAGCGTTCCCGCAAGCGGGCGGCGGCGCCGCCCGGCGCTAAGCGACGAGCCGATACACCGGCCGGTAGGCGGTGCCGGGCAGCTTCATGCGCCGCTGCGCGACGAACGCGGCGAGCAGCTCATCGAGCAGCCGCATGATGCCGCGATCGCCCGCGAGCTCGTACGGCCCGCGCCGCTCGATCGCCTTGATCCCGTGCTCCTTGACGTTGCCGGTGACGATTCCGGAGAACGCGCGGCGCAGATTGGCGGCGAGCTGATGGGCGGGCTGGTCGCGATCGAGCGCGAGCGCGCGCATCGACTCGTGCGTCACCTCGAAGGGCCGCTGGAACTCCGGCTGAACCGACAGCAGCCAGTTGAAGTTGTACGAGTCGCTGCGCTGGCGGCGGAATTCGCGCACGGCTTCGATGCCGCGCACCATGCGGCGGCCCACCTCGGCCGGATCGTCGATGATGACCGTGAGGCGCTCCGCCGCCGTCTCGCCGAGCGTGCCGGCGACGAAGCGGCTGATCTGCTCGAAGTACGCGGCACTCTCGCGCGGGCCGGTGAGGACGACCGGCAGCGGCTGCTCCTGGTTCGCGGGATCGAGCAGAATCCCGAGCAGATACAGGATCTCCTCCGCGGTGCCGGCACCGCCCGGAAACACCACGATGCCGTGCGCGAAGCGCACGAACGCCTCGAGGCGCTTCTCGATGTCCGGCATGATGACCAGCTGGTTGACGATCGGATTCGGCGGCTCGGCCGCGATGATGCCGGGCTCGGTGATGCCGACGTAGCGGCCGTGCTCGATGCGCTGCTTGGCGTGGCCGATGGTCGCGCCCTTCATCGGGCCTTTCATGGCGCCCGGACCGCAGCCCGTGCAGACATCGAGCCCGCGCAGTCCCATCTCGTAGCCGACGCGCTTGCTGTAGTCGTACTCCCCCGCGCCGATCGAGTGCCCGCCCCAGCAGACCACCAGGTTCGGACGCGCCTTGTAGTCGAGCAGCCGCGAATTGCGCAGCACGTGGAAGACCGCATTGGTGATGGCCGCGGAATCTCCGAGATCGAAGCGGCCGCCCGCCATGATCTCGTTGGCGATGAACACCACGTCGCGCAGCACGGCGAAGAGATGCTCCTTGATGCCGCGGATCATCTGCCCGTCGACGAAAGCCGACCCCGGAGCGTTGTGGACCTCCAGCTTGATGCCCCAGGCATGGCGCACGATCCGGATCGCGAAGTCGCGATAGCGGTCGAAGATCTCCTTGGAATCATCGGTATTGGCGCCGCTGTTGAGAACGGCGAGCGCGCACTTGCGGAAGAGCTCGTAGAGCCCTCCCTGTCCGGAGTCGAGGAGCTTCTCGATCTCGGCCTGCGAGAGGTTCTCCAGGCTGCCGCGCGGACCGACGCGCGCGTCGATGAACTCGGGAACGACGATGCTGCTTTCCACGGCTAGGGGAGAATGTCGATCGGTATGCCGTCGCGGGTGAGGAGCCAGATCTCCACCATGTCGGCATCGGATACGGCGATGCAGCCGTCCGTCCAGTCGTTGTGGCGGTAATAGCGGGGCGAGTTCTTCAGGCGGTTCGGCAGGCCATGGATCATGATCGAGCCGCCGGGCTGCCAGTGATGCAGGCGGGCGCGCGCCATGTCCTCGGCGTTGGGATAGGAGATCTGGATCGAGAGGAAATAATCGCTGCGGGGATTGCGGCGCGCCAGCCGGTACCAGCCCTCCGGCGTGCGGAAGTCGCCGTCGCGCTCCTTGGGCCCCACGGGCTCGAGGCCGAGGGCGATCTTGTAGGAGCGCACGACCCTGTCGCCATCCATCAGGTAGAGGCGCCGCTGCGCCTTCTTCACCACGATGTGATCGACGCGGGGCAGGTCGGGTGAAGGCAAAAGGGTGACGCGCTGCTCCGGTTCCGTGCCCGTGATGACCGCCGGCGAGGCTGTGCCGGCCGGGGAGCCCGGAACCGACGGCAGAGCCGGCACGGTCGGGGTGTTGGCGCGAGCCGCGCTGACCGCGCAGCCCAGCACGAGGGCGGTGAGAAGCGCTCGAGTCGATGCCATGGCCGAATTATAGGGATTTCCAGCGCCGATTCCCGTAGCGTTTCTCATGCCGCGCACTCGCGCATTCCACGGTCAAGCTTGGCGATGGGAGTCCCCCCTCAGTCGCCGCCAGCAGACACATCCTCGATGCGCGGCACGATCAGTTGCGTGCCGGGACGCAGATCCGCGAAATCGGTGTCCGGGTTGTACTCGCGAAGCAGCCACAACGGCAGCTGGGAGAAGCGCTGCGTCACGGTCCACAGCGAGTCGCCGCTCTGGGCGACGTACTGCTCGGTGCCCGCGATGCGGTGCGCCGCGAAGTAGCTCGCCTCGAGCGCCTGATGATAGTTGCGCCGCCGGGCCTCGAACTCACCGGGCGGCACGCGCCGGAAGTCGAGCCGGATGCGCTGTCCGATCATCACCGGCCGGCCGAACCTGAAATGATTGATCCGGCGCAGATCGGAGGCTCTCACGCCGAGCCAATCCGCGTAATGTCCCAGGGTCTCCGCGGCCGCGACGGCGATCGTGCCGTTCGGCGCGACTGAGTAATCGGTGGGATCGGCATTCTCACTGGAGCCGTCCTCGGGCCCCAGCGAGGGACTGAGCGCATCCGCCTGCGCGGCGGACACCGGCTGCTCGCCCTCGCCGCCGCCGGACTCATCGGCGGGGCGATTCGCGCTGTCGATTGCGGTTTCCCCGCGGATCTGCGCAGAGCCTTCGCTGTGGAAGGCCGCCGGCGCGGCGCCCCCGATGCCGTTGAAGTCGAGCAGCCGCTCGCTCGCCAGTCCGAATCCCGCACCGGTCCGCGGCAGCGAGTCACCCTCAGGAGTGCTCGCGGCAATCGTCGTTGCCGCCGGCGACGGCGCGGCGAACGCCACCAGCGAGTAATGAGCGGATGCCACGGGTGCGGCGGCCGCCGTCGCGCTTTCCGCGCTCTCCGCGTTCGCCGTCTTCACGACTGCCGCGAGCAGGCGTGTGGGAGCGGCCTGCGCCGGGCCATGCGCGGCGCGACGAGTCCCGCGGGTCGTGCGGCTCGCCAGCAGCGTCTGCGAGCCCAACTTACTGGCGAGCATCGCGGTCGTCAGCTCCGGCGCGTCGGCCGGGAGGCGCAGCTGATATCCCCGCGGCACCGCCAGCCTTCCCCTCCAGACGGCGGGCCGCAGCGCGGGATTCAGCTCACGCAGGGTCTCGGGATCGAGGTTCAGCACGCGTTCCAGCGGCCTCACATCGACGAATGCGGGCATCCTCACCTCGCGGAAGCGCTCCTCCGGCAGCGGCACGATGGTCCCGAAGTACTTCTGTGGATCCCGCTCGACTTGCAGAGCCGCCAGAAAGGAGACGTAGAAGTTGCGCGAGGCGAAGCCGAAAGTGCGGCTCTGGTAATTGCGCACGATCGTGACGATGTCGGTCGTGCCGAGCTTCTCCACCGCGCGGCGCATCCCTGCCACGCCGTGGTTGTACGCGGTGATGGCCAGCGGCCAGGTGCCGAGAATCCGATGGTTGTACGCGAGCAGCTGCGCGGCGGCCTCCGTCGCGCGGAACGGATCCATCCGGTCGTCGACCGCGCGGTCGATCCGCATGAAGCGCCGCCCGGTCGAGCGCATGAACTGCCAGAGGCCGGCGGCGCCGACTTTCGAGTACGCGCGCGGATTGTATGAGGACTCCACGAGCGGCAGCGCGGAGAGCTCCGGCGGCAGTCCCTCGGACTTGAGGGCGCGCGCGATGTCCTTCTGCCAGGCGCCGGAGCGGATGAGCCCCGCCCTGAAGCGGTTCGCCTGCCCGAGCTGAAAGCGGATGTCCTCGGTCGCCTCCAGCAGCCGCTGCGGGGTCGCCTCCGCGCCCCAGAGCGCCTTGATGCGCTCGTCTTCCGGCGACAGCGGCTCTCTTCCCGAAGCGATCCGCCGCAGCTCCGCGACGTAGTGGTCGCGCGCCCGGTTCACGATGCGCTGGCGTGCGCGCGGCGAGCTGTCCGGCGCGAAGTGCAGCGTGTCGTAGATGACGGCGAGATCGTATTGATCGTGCAGGTAGCCGGAGTTGGTATCGATCCGGGTGTACACGCTCACCCAGAAATCCACATCCCGCTGCAGCTGCGGCGGATAGGGAATGGCCGGATCGCCCGCGGGCGCCCGCTGGATGGCGAAGGGCAGCAGCAGGAGAGCCCAGAGCCAGCGCATCCGTCTGCTGGTGCCGCCACCGCGCAAGGGCGGGCACCAGGAAAGCCGCGAAGCGCGCGCCCCCCGTGTCGAGTTCATTTACACACCGCCCGGTCGTTGAATCACGAAATTAATCAAAGGCTTGGGAAGAGACCGTCCGGATGAGCCCGCCGCCGCCGCGTCTCAAGTGTCGATGAACTTGACACCGTGGCCTTCCACGCCCTTCCAGCAGGCGTGAGCGGCATCCAGCGAGGGCCCTTCCGGATGGCCGCTAACTTCTCACAACGCGCACTGCGTCACAATTGAACCGCGTCGCAGATGCAACATGTCACATCGAAGCGCGCTGCGGACGCGCTGGCACGCGCGTTGCTTGTATCACACCATCGAGGGCCGACAGGCGGCCCGGAAGGAAGCGGCTAGCGGAATACGAAGAAAGCACGGGCCAGGCGCAGCGCGGATAGCTCACCTTGCACCGTGTCCCTTGAATA
>DASZYK010000439.1:0-8581 GCA_035545455.1 Steroidobacteraceae bacterium | reverse complement strand
ATGTCATCGGCGCGGTAGCGTAGTTCCACTGCTCACCGACGCTTCTCGGGTAGACGCCCGAGGGCGCGAAGCCCTGTGTCAGATCATCGATGCCGAGGTACGGCAGATCGGTGCGGTAGTCCAGCGTCTCGCGCAGGTATCGCAGGACGACAGGCGCGCCCTCTTCGCCTGGCGGGCTCGTGCGCCGCCCGTCGAGCAGGTACAACGTCTTGCCGCCGCTCTTCAGCAGCTCCGTGCGGAACTGGTGCGGCGTGACGAGGAGTGTGCGGCGATCGACGAGGCCGGGCGCAATTCCGGTGAAGCGCGCGAGCTGCGAGGCGATGCGATCGCGCTCGGCTGCTGTCAGATGACCGATGTGGGCCAGAGCGGGCGCATACGTGCTGCGGACCCAGTCTTCCGCCTTGCGGCGCACGGTGGCCGGATCGCTGCCCAGACCGGACGCGGTGCGATGCCAGTAGAGCGCCGTGCTCGCCATGTCGACGACGCCGAGCGCCTCGAGCAGCACGGGAGAGCCATAATGCCTGTCGAGTCCGAAGCCGCCCGAGATCAGGACCAGGCCGTCGATCCCGATGCCGCGCTTCTCGAGCGCATAAGCGACGCTCGCGGCGCGCCCGGCGCCCCAGCTCTCGCCTGCGAGAAACACCGGAGCGCCGACGGCGTCATGGAGGATCAGCCAGCAGCGGACGAATTCTGCCACCGAGGCCACATCGCCCCGGGTACCGTAGAACTCCCGCGCGTACTCGGGCCGGGTCGGGCGGCTGAAGCCCGTGCCGACCGGATCGACCATCACCAGGTCCGCGGCGGCGAGCCAGCTGTCGGGGTTGTCCACGAGCCGTGGTGTCGGCGTGTCTTGCAGGACCTTCGGGCCCGCGGCGTGGAAATGCAGCATGTCCGAAGGACTTCCCGGACCGCCGTTCCAGATGAACATGATCGGACGCTCGGTCACGAGAGCACGCCGCTCGGTGGTCGCGCTGCGCGGCTTCGCTTGCGCGGATGGCTGCGCTCCCCCGCGGGGGGCAAGCCGATAATCCGTGTAGAACACGTAGCCGTGGGGCTCGCCGGTCTCCACGTCGCGGATGGCGATCCGGCCGGCTTCGGCCGTGTAGCTGAGCTCCCTGCCGTGGATGCGTGCCTGATGCCGCGTTACGGTCGGGACGCCATCGGGCGGATCGGCCGCGGCGATCGAGGGCACCGCAAACACGAAGGCGAGGACGGAGGCGAGCCCGGCCGCCTGCAGAGCCGGCCTCGCGGACCGGGTATTGAAGCTTGCCATGATCACCCAGGGCCGCGGATGATGCCGACGCCATCGACGATCGTGATCCGGGTGCCGTAGCGGGCGGACAGAGCCTTCACCCGCTCCAGGATCACCCGCGCCTGCGCGGGATCGGCCGGCCGCGGCCGGCCGTCCGTGCGGGTATGGCTCGACTCGATGGCGATGGGATAAAGCCGGATCTCGCTCACCTCGCCGTTGCGGTAGGTGGTGACCGGCACGATCGTCTGGAACCAGGCGTCCGAGAAACGGATCAGCGGGCCGCCCGGCACCTTGTAGCTGCGGGAGCCGCCGAACTGAAAGAACAGGCTCCCGAGGCTGTAGAAGATCGGCTTGCCTTTGTAGATCTCGACGCCCCCGAGCACGTGCGGCCCGTTGCGCACCACCGCGTCGGCGCCGGCGTCGATGGCGGCGTGAAAGAGCTTCGGCTCGAAATCGGCGGGCCGCGCAGTATCGTTATCGTCACCCTTCTCGTCAGGCGTGATCTCGTGCGCATGGATGGAGAACAGCACGAAGTTGGCGCGTCGACGTGCCTCGCGAACGCCATCGATCAACGCGGCGAGATCGCCCGGATTCATTTCCCAAGTCACCCCCGGGGATGCAGCGCCGCGAAAGGCGGTGTCGCCGACGACGAAGTCGGGAACGCTCTGCCCGGCCCGCTCGCTGTTGAGCTCGCCGGACCACGACTGGCGCAGTGAGGTCACCCGCAGCCCGCCGAGGAGGCTTCGAAGCTGATCGTACTGCGCGAATGGCAGCAGATGGACCTCGCGGACGTGCAGCGCGCTGATACCAGGGCAGCTGCGGGCTTCGGCGCCGTAGCGGGGATTGGGCGAAGGACAGGCCACTGACATGGGCGGGAACGTGGAGGCCGTGTCGATGAGGGCCGCGAGTCCGTTGCGCGTGCGGACATAGGCGGGCGCGCGGGCCTGTGCGAGGGTCATCCCCGCCCCGCCCTCGGCAACGCCGGCGGCTCGCAGCGATTGCAGAGTCGCCACGAGGCCCTCCGTGCCCCAGTCAGTGGCATGATTGTTCGCTTTGGAGACGACTGTGATGCCGAGTGACTTCAGGTCCTTGGCGACCGCCGCTGGGGCGATTGGATAACCACCGCCATTCTCCGCGGCCTGCCATCCCTTGAAGGTGCGCAGGTCGAAGAGCGATCCCTCCTGGTTTGCAAAGCCCAGATCGGCATCCCGGAAGTGCCGGCCGACGGCTTGCAGCGCGGGGTCGGGAGGACCCTCGAGCGTCTGGTCCGGGCCGATGAGGTCGCCGCCGGCCGCAAAGCTGAAACCATCCTCGACGCGAGGGGAAGCGACGGCAGCCGAGGCTGCGGCCGCGAGCAGGAAGGTAAGACAGCCGCTCGCCGCCAACCGCCGCCGGAAATCGTGACGGGCCCTCACGGCTTGCGCTGCGACGATGTGACGAACTTGCGCAGCGCCGCCGTAAAGAGCGGCAGAGCGCCCGGCGCGGTGTAGGCGCTGTGGGGCCCCGGAAGAAGGAGGGCCGTCAACCGATCGGAGGGTATCCCATCCTGATCGATCGTGTAGCGCGCGAGATACGCCGGACAGGTCAGATCATACATTCCCTGCACCCACATGAGACGGAGGCCGGGTTGGGCTCTCATGGCCGCGCCGACCGCCGCCACCGGGTCGAAGCCATGGTCGTAGGTCCACTTGGAATTGGCGATGAAGTTGATGCTGTAGTACTGCTGCGTCGCCGGAAAGTGCAGCTCGGTCTTGAGGTACGTGCCGATCCGCGGATTCTTGAGGATACCCATGCTCGCGGCCGTCAGGTGCTTCGAGCCGATCAGCTTTTTCGGGAGCACGCCGAGGGCCGGATCGTCGATGGCGCCCTCCGCGTTGGCTACCAGCGGCCCGGTGACGCGCACGTCCAGAAGCCCGGTGCGCAGGCGCCGATCCTTCAGCAGGTTGAACATGTACGTGTTCTTGTCGATGCGCAGATCCTTCTCCTCGAGCAGGCCGGCGGGCAGGCCGATGAGCCGTGACATGCGCTGCGCGATCTGCGTACGCGTGACGCGCGGCAGACTGCTGCCGAGAACCAGCGCCTCGATGTAATCCGTGCGAGCGAACTGCTCCGCCTCGCCGAAGACCTGCTCGACGGATCGCCCGGCGCGCTCGATCTTGCGGTGATACCAGGCGCCGGCCGCCATGGTGGGCAATGAGGTTACATACGGGATGAGGTGGCCGACCGCGGGTACCGCGAGCGCGACCAGTATGACGCCATCGAAGCGCAACGGCCTGTCGTGGGCGAGCATCGTGCCCACCCTGTCGGTGCCATAGCTTTCCCCGAGCAGATAGCGCGGCGAGGCTTCGCGGTGATGGGCCTGGAGCCAGTGCTGGATCGCCTCGGCCACCGAGGCGGCATCGCTCGCGCTCGAATACCACTGCTTCGGGTCCTCGCCGGGGAAAGCGCGGCTGAACCCCGTGCTCACCGGATCGACGAACACGAGGTCGGCCACGTCGAGGAGGCTCTCGGCGTTGTCCTCGAAGCGCCCGCTGTCCGGCTGGCCGTGTACCGCGCCGACGAGCCGCACCGGTCCCAAGGCGCTGAAGTTGAGCATCGACCCGGCAGCCCCCGGACCGCCGTTGAAGGCGAAGAGCACCGGCCGCCGCGCAGGATCGCCCACATCATCCCGCGTATAGGCGACCGTGATGACCGAGGCGCCGGGCTTCCCATGGGAGTCGGTGACGAAGTTGTCCTCGACCCAGGCGGTGTAAGGCACCCTCGCGCCGCCGAAATCACCGCTGTGCCGTGTCGCGACGGACCGCGGCCGCGAGGCGGCATACGCGGACGGCGTCGCCAGGACAAGAGCAAGGCACGTCAACCCCGTTGCGACCCATGCCGTCGGCAACCGGACACTTCGAGGCCCCGTGCCGGGTAGCTGTCCGGCATTCTTCATGGATGCTCCGACGATCATAGCTTGGCGTCGAACCCGACGAAGTAGCGCCGACCGAGGATGTCGCCATAGGCGACGCTCGGAAAAGACGGCATCTCATCGGTGAAGTTGATGACTCCCGCGCGGACCGTCAGGTTCCTGGTCACATCGTACAGCGCGGAGAGGCTGTGCTGCGCGTTTGCGGCCAGATACGGAGTCTGCGTGTTCTGCGCGGTGGCGTCCGGCTCTTTGACCGTGCGGGGAAGATAGAACAAAGAATAGGTCAGCCGCAGCTTGCCGATCTCGTAACCGGCATCGAGGCGCGACACCCATCGCGGATCGAGGGCGGTCCCGGCGTTGCGGGTCAGGGCCCCGGCGACCATCTGGTCGTTCTGCTCATTGTGCGTCAGCTGCAGATTCAGATCGAACCGATGCCTCCGCGCGAGCGCGAACCGATAATGAACGTTGTAGGTTTCTCCCTTGTAGGTGAGGAGCCCCGCATTGACGAAGCTCGAGGTCGCGGCGACGATGTCGCCGTTGCCGTCACGCGCGAAGCTGGCGCAGTAGGCGGCGGGCTGCGGCGTGCTGTCGTAGCAGGTCGCCGCATAGTCATACGGCTGGAACTCCGTGATCGCGTTGGTCAGCTTGACCTCGATCCGATCCGCCGTCAGGGTGAAGCCCGGCAGAAATCGCGGCTGCAGGACGATGCCGACCGTCCAGGTATGCGAGACCTCGTTCGCCAGGGCCCGATTGCCGCCGGTCGTCACGGCGGCGGTGGCGAAGTTCGACGATGGATCCTCGAACGTGGCCAGGCCATTGCCGCCATTGTAGGACGGATGCGCCGCGAACAGGGCCTCGCAATTGGCGAGGCGCGCAGTGGGATTCGGCCCGGTGTTGATGTAGCGGCTGTCGCACGGGTCTCTGGCGGAGTTGAGCGCGGTGACCGCGGGCGCGAAGAGCTCGTTGAGGTTGGGCGCCCGGTAATTCGTGCCGTGCGTGGCACGCAAGGTGACGCCGGACACCACGGTCCAGCGCAGGCCGGTGCTCCAGAGGTTCGCGGTCCCCGCAACCGAGTTGTGGACGAAGCGGTAAGCGCCGTGAAACTCCAGCGCCTCGACCGCCGGCAGCTTGAAATCCCTCCCCATGAGCGGTACGAGGAGCTCGGCCGACAGCTCATTGGAAGTGTACTGCCCGCTCGTCCGCGGCGTGGGCGCACCCGACGGCCCGAGGCCGAGTGCGGTGTCCTCCAGCGGGTCGTAATTGGCCTTGTCGGTGCGATGCTCATAAGTCGAGTCGAATTTCACCGCGCCGGCCGGCAGCTCGAGGAGTGAACCGCCGAGCGTGGCGAGCAGATCGTCCTCTTTGTCGAACTGGGTCACGCCGAAGAGGCCGCTCACGTAAGCCTGCGCGGCGGCGCTGAGCGGTACGTTCCCGAACGGATTGATCGGCACGCACCCGGGGTCCGTCACCGTGGGGTTGTTGATCCCGCACACGATCTGCCCGGCGGCATTCGTGACGGCATCGATCGCATTGTTGAAGCGATAGCTGACGACGTTATAGAAGCTGTTCTCATTCTGGGTGTAGCCGCGGGCCGCCGAGAGCTCCCAGTAATAGTCCTGGCCCCTCAGGTTGAACGACCCGTCGAGCGCGAGCAGGCCGCGCAGGGACTGGGTGTCGGTCCTGACCGCATCGCTCGGCAGCAGGCCCGGCCAGAATTTCGACAGGCTCACCAGCGTCGGTGGCAACGGTGCCCCGCCCAGCCACGCGAAGCCGAGCCCGGGCCCCAAAGTCGTATTGAGGTAATTGGCGATGGTGCCCGCCGCCGATGCCGGCAGGTAGGGGTTCGAGGCGAGGATCGGGATCGCTCCCGCGCCCGAGGCCTGATTGTTGAGCACGGTGAAGCTCGGCTGGGAGCCCCAGGGGTCGGTGCCGACCGTGCGGCCGTAGTAGAGCTCCGTGGACAGCTTGATGTCCGGGGTCAGGTCCACATGGCCGATCACCGTCCCGATGTAGCGCTCGACTCCGGAGTAGAGGGAGCCGAGCCCCTCGTAGGGGTAGCCGTCCCCGCCGCTTCCGAAGGGGATCCCCACGAACGCCTGATCCGGGCCGGTGCCCGGCGGGAAGGTTCCGAGGTTGTAGGGAATGAGTCCCGTGCCGGCCCCATTGAACTGGGTGGGGGTTCCTCCCGGGTAATGGACGCCATTCTGGGTCACGAGAAAGGCGCCGCCGAAGGCCGCCTGGTAGGGCGCCCCCGGGGGCAACACGAAGGGAACGCCATTGTTGCTGAATTCCCAGAACGCGCTGTTGTACAGGCCGTAGGTGGGGACGATCCCCTGCGCGTTCGGACCGGCGTAGCGCGGGTCGGAGTCGGCCGCCGTGTAGCCGATCGCCGCCAGCGAGCCGCGCTGCGATCTCAGGAGCGGATCGCTCTTCGACCACTCGAAGTCGACCGCGACGTTGCCGCGGCCCCCGAGGAAGTCCGTGCCGAGCGTGGCGCGGACGCTGTTCTGCGGATAATCGCCGTGCGTGGTCCTGCCGGTCTTCGCATCGAGCTCTGCGCCCGTGAAATGGTCCTTGAGGACGTAGTTGACGACTCCGGCGATGGCGCCCGAGCCGTATACCACCGAGCCGCCGGCGTCCACGACCTCGACGCGCTCGAGCAGCCCTGTGGGAATCATGTTGGTGTCGACGACGTTGTCGCCCAGGCTGACCACACCCTCGGTCGGTGTCGCCACGCCCGAGGTCACGAATCGCCGGCCGTTGACGAGGGTGAGCGTGCGGCCGGCGCCGAGGTTGAAGAGGTCCGGGAACTGCTGGCCGCTGCCGCTGCTGCCTCCGGTGTTGTTGGTGATCGGGACCTGCGCCACGTTCGTGGTCAGCTGATTGAGAGCCTCGCCGACCTGGGTATAGCCCCTTTCGGTCAGCGTATCCGACCCGATCACGTTGAGCGGCGCGGCGGTGGTGAGGTCGGACGCCTCGCGCCGGATGCGCGAGCCCGTGACCACTACTTCCTGCAGCTCGCTCGCCTTTGCATGCTGCCCTCCCTCGACCGTGGTGACCGCGGAGCTTGCGGTTTGCGCCCACGTGGATTGCGCGAGCAATCCGAGAACGGCGCCGCCGATGAGGCCCATCGGTATGCGGTGATATTTCATGGTGAGCATCGCAGTCCCCCCGAACCGGACGTCGGGCGATGCCCCGGCATCGCCCGTGAATGAATCTATGGCGGCGCCGGTGCCGCGCCCTGGGCAGCGATCGCGCTGCGCACGAAGTCGGCAAAGCCGCCCTGAAGTGCGCCGTGGACGGGACGATGAGCTCAGCGCCTCTCACGCCGCGCAGGGCGATCGATTTCTCATAGCAGAAGCTGTGATCACAATACGCGGGGGAGATCAGCGGGCCAATGGACAAAGCGGCGAGGTATTTGGACTTTTCGCAGCATCGGCCTGCGCGATCCTAAGTCGCCGCCGCGCGTCCTCCGGCGAAGAACTCGGCGTGTTCGCGCCGATACTTCTGATAGCGCTCGCTGGTGGCGCGGATATCGGCCACGATGGCTTCCTCGGCCGCCGCCGGGCGGCGAGCGCGAATGGCCTCCAGCGCGTCCTGATGATGGGTCGTGGCGCCGCGCTTTATCCTCTCGGAGCCCAGGTCCACGAAGAGCGCCACCGTGCAGGGTCCGCAGCGCACCCACAGGGGCTCGATCAGCTCCATCAGCGTCGCGTGGTGGGCCGCCTCGTAGATCGCGAAATGGAACTCGCGGTTTCGCTGCTGGATGATCGTCGGCGGGCTCGGCACCTTGATGGAGAGGAAGGCCCGGCTCGCCTGCTCGATCCGCTCGAGATCGGATGCGTCGGCGCGCTGGGCGGCAAGGCGCGCCATGTGTCCCTCGAGCAGCATGCGCGCCTCGCAGATCTCTGCGAACTCGTCCGCCGACAACACGGGCACCCGTACCGAGCGCGTGGGCAGCAGCTCCAGGACCCTCTCCACGGTCAGCTTCTGCAGCGCCTCGCGCACCGGCATGATGCTGGTGCCGAGATTGTGCGCGAGCTCGCGGATGGTCAGCACCTGGCCCGGCTTGAACTCCGAGAGGATCAGCGCCTGGCGAATGCGGGTGTAGACGCGCTCCTGCAGCGTGTCGCGCGCTATGGGTTGCAGGGAGTGCGTCTGGGCCTTCCCGTGAAGCGGGATCGCACTGCGGCGAGGTGACGTTGGCATAGCGTGCGCGCCTTTCACTGCGCGGTGATGTCGGGCAATGCCGTTGTGCCCTGCTGCTGGGACAACCGGTACTGCTTCGGCGAGACACCGCTCTTCGCATGGAAGAGCCGTGAGAAATAGGCAGCATCCTCGAACCCGAGCTCGAGCGCAATGGCGCCTATGGGCAGCGTCGTCGCGGTGAGGCGGTGGCGAGCCTCGCGCATCAGGCA
>DASZYK010000438.1:0-6040 GCA_035545455.1 Steroidobacteraceae bacterium | reverse complement strand
GGGCGTCCGCGCCGAACCCGCGGCCGCGCCTCCCGCATCGCCCGCCCGGCCGAGACGCGCGCCCGAGGACCGCGGCGACGCTCCTCTGCCCACCTGGATCTACGGCAGCGCGCCGCTCTTCGCGCTCGAGCGCGAGCGGCTCTTCCGCCCCGCCTGGCAGGTGGTCGGTCACGCCGATGAGCTCGCGGCGGCGGGCGATTACCTGACGGCGTCCTGGCCCTGGGAGAGGGCGCTCATCGTGCGCGGGGCCCGCGGCGAGCTGCACGCGCTGCGCAACGCGTGCCGTCACCAGCCGCACGCCCTGCTCGAGGCGCGCACCGGCCATGTTGCCGGCAAGCTGCGCTGCGCGATCCACGGGCTCACGTACGATCTCGGCGGCCGCCATCTTTCCGGGCCGACGCCCGGGGATCTGACATCCCTCGAGTTGGCACGGCAGGGGCCCTTGCTCATGGTGCGCTCTCCCGCGCAGGGAGGATCGGGCGCCGCCGCGGTGCCGATGCGCGCATGGCCGAAGCTCGCGCCGGGCCGCATCGAGACGCAGCTCGCGGCGGCCGATTGGAAGCTGATCGTCGAGCAGTGGCTCGATGAGGAGTCGCCGCAGCGGCTCTTTCTGCCTCCCAATCAAGTTCTGGACCTCGCCGCCGATCCGCCGCGGCTCCTGCAGGTGGTGCCCGAGGCTCCCGGAAAGTCGCGGCTGGTGCGATTCGAGCTCGGCGCGCCGCGGCGCGGCTCGCGCCGGGGGCGAGGCGGCAGGAGCGACTGCCTCGGGGCGCAGATCGCGCTCGCCGAGTCGACGCAGGCGGGGCTCGCGGCGCTGCCGATGCAGCCCCCGGCGCCGGCCTCTGTGCCGCCCGCGTTGGCGGAATTCCGGCGGTCGATCGCGGCGCTGTTGCCGCTGCTCGCAGCGCAGCCCGACACGGGCATCTAGGCGAATCGCGCCGGCGGCCGCGGCTCGCGCGCCTCGGGGATGCGCGCGCGCAGCAGCTCGTGGAACTGCAGCATGCAGCTCTCGAGCTGCGACAGGGGACCGGGCTCGTAGGAGCGGGAGGCGAGGCCGCGCTGCACGCGCGTGCAGAGAAACCGGTCCTCCCGCTGCACCTGGCGATTGATGCGGGCGTTCAGATAGCGCAGCAGCCGCATCTCGCGCCGCGAGTCCGGATGCGCGAAGCACGCGCCGCGGATCGTGCACTTGCCGGGACCGCGCGGCAGCACCTGAAAGAAGTCCATCTGATCGGGGAAGATGTCGATCCCGAGATTCGGCAGCATGCTGTAGAAGGTCCAGCACCGGCGGCGCTCCTGCGGCAGATCCGTGACCGTCGCCACGACGTGCGCCTGATAGATCCGCTCGCTGAAGCGGCTCGAGGCCCGCTCGCGCATCCGGCTGGTGCCGCGCGCCACGCCGCTCGGCAGCAGCACCTGCTCCCGGTAGTCCGGCGTGAACATGCGGAAGAGGCCCGGATGGCCGATGGGTACGTGATAGGACTCGAGATAGTTGTCCATCGCGATCTTCCAGTCGCAGTCCCAGTGCTCGACGTAAGGCTCTCCGAGCGGCCGCATCTCCTCGATGCGGTAGGCATCGAGCTCGCGGGCGAGCTCACCCCAGGTCTCCTCCACGGGCGCGGGGTTGCCGGAAAGGCATACGAACACGAAGCCGAAGGCAACCTGCGAGCGCACGGGCTTCAGGCTCCAGGCCGACCGGTCGAGCCCCGGGAAGCTCGCGCGCTCCGGCATGCCGATGAGCTCACCGCGCAGGCGGTAGGACCAGCCGTGATACGGGCAGGTGATCGCGCCGGCGCAATGGCCGGAGCCCTCGAGGAGCCGGGCGCCGCGATGGCGGCAGACGTTGTGGAACGCGCGGATCCGGCCGTCCGAGTCGCGCAGCGCCACGATGCCGTTGGGTCCGAGCTCGAACGTCGTGAAGTCTCCGGGCTTCGGGATCTCGTTGACGTGGCAGACGATCTGCCAGCTCGGCTCGAGGATGCGCTCGAGCTCGAGCCGGGTCATCTCCGGATGCTGATACGCCCAGGCGGGCAGGGCGCGCGGCAGGGTGGCGGGCCCGCTCGATGCGGCTGCAGGCGAATTCATGGGCGGCCTCGCGAAATTTATATAGTCGTTCAATTATACGCCGAACATTTATACAATCATATAGACAGCTGTCCCGTTCCGGTGCTACCGTGCACGCACAGCGCACCTTCGGGCGCAGAGGGGAGAGCCGGCATGGCCCGAGTCCTTACCAAGAACCAGGCGCACTACCGTCGGGCGCTCACCCGGCTGCCGCTCGGCGTGGCCTCGAACTTCCGCTTCTGGGGCGAGGAGCGCACGATCTACGTGAAGCACGGCCGCGGCGGGCGCATCGTCGATCTCGACGACAACGAGTATGTCGACTATCGCCTGGGCTACGGCCCGGCGATTCTCGGCTACGCCGATCCCAGGGTGGACGAGGCGGCCCGCGAGGGCATGCAGGTGGGCGGCGTGTTCGCGCTGTCGACCGAGCGTGAGTACCGCGTCGCGGAGCGGATCGCCAGGATGGTCCCGGCCGCCGAGCTGGTGCGCTTTTCCAACTCGGGCACCGAGGCGGTGATGGCCGCGCTGCGCCTCGCCCGCGCCTACACCGGCAAGGACGACTACGTGATCCTCGAGGGGAGCTATCACGGCCTGTTCGATGCCGCCATGTGGTTCACGCCCATGGACAAGTGGTCGCAGGTCGGCGACCCCGAGGTCTACCCCTACAGCCAGGGCATCCCTCTCAGCACGCGCAGCTTCGCTCACTTCGTCCAGGCCAACGACGCCAATCAGCTCGAGGACGTGCTGCGGCGGCATGCGGACAAGGTCGCGTGCCTGCTCATCGAGCCGATCATGGGCAACTGCCTCGGGATCGCCGCCGATCCGGCCTACATGCGCGCCGCGCGCTCGCTCTGCGACCGCTACGGGGTGCTGTTGGTGATCGATGAGGTGAAGACGGGCTTTCGCGTCGCGCGCGGCGGCGCGCAGGAGCTCTACGGCGTCAACGCCGACCTCTGCACGTTCGCGAAGGCGATGGGGAACGGTTATCCCATCTCCGTCCTCGCCGGACGCGAGCAGATCATGCGCAAGCTGGGACGCGGAGTCGCTCACGGCGGCACGTACACCGCGCATTCGGTGTCGCTCGCGGCGGCCGAGCGCACTCTGCAGATTCTCGATGAGACCGACGCGCTCGAGCGGATCGCGCAGTACGGCACCGCCCTGCGGGCGGGGATGAGCGCCATCCTCCGGGCGCGCGGCATCGCGCACAGCTTCGTCGGCCACCCGTCGATGACCGGGCTCTACTTCGCACAGGACCCGCCGCGCAATTACCGCGCCTGGAAGAGCAGCGACTACGCCTTCTATGACGCCGCCGCGAGGGTGCTGCACGATGAGCGGGTGTTGTGCGAGCCGGATTCGCGCGAGCCATGGTTCATCTGCGCGGCGCACGATGAGAGCTGCCTGAAGCAGACGCTCGCCGCCTTCGAGGTGGCGATCGAGACGACTCTGAGCGCCCAGCGCGGCCGGCGCCAGGCCGGCACATGAGCCTCCCCGCCGCGCTGCGCGCGCGCGTGAGGAGGCGGAGCGGCCGCGGCGATCGACCCGATGCGATCGTCGTCGGCGCCGGCCACAACGGCCTGGTCGCGGCCTGCTTCCTCGCGCAGGCGGGCCTCAAGGTGCTGGTGCTCGAGCGCAACGCCTACATCGGCGGCGCGGCCGTCAGCCGCAAGCTCTACGACGGCTTCACCTACTCGAACTGCTCGTACGTCTGCAGCCTCCTGCGCACCGAGATCATCCGCGCGCTCGATCTTCCCGCTCACGGCCTGCAGATCATTCCGTACGAGGGCGGCTGCACCCTCATGCGTGACGGCGGGCACCTCGCGCTCTACGACAATCACGATGCGCTGCGGCGCGAGATCGGCCGCCACTCGCGCCGGGACGCCGAAGCCTACGACCGCTTCGCGCGCGACATGCTGCGGCACTGCAGATTCATCAAGCCGCTGCTGCTGCGCGCGCCCCCCGACCCGACGTCCTTCAAGCCGCGCGACATTCTCGAGCTCATCGACCTCGGCCGTCATTTCGCCGGCCTCGGCGAGGAGCGGATGTACGACACGCTGCGGTTCTGGACGATGAGCTGCGCGGACATGCTCGATGAGTATTTCGAGAGCGAGATCGTCAAGGGGCACCTCGCCGGCAGCTCGATCATCGGCACGGCGCTCGGCCCGCGCTCCCCGGGATCCGCATACGTGCTGCTGCACCATTACATGGGCAGCATCGACGGCACGGTCGGGGCTTGGGGTTTCGCGCGCGGCGGCATGGGTGCGATCACGCAGGCGCTCGCCGCCGCGCTGCGGGCGCGGGATGGCGTCATTCGCAGCGAGGCGCCGGTGGAGCGTATTCTCACGCGCAACGGCCGTGCGTGCGGTGTCGTGCTCGCGGGCGGGGAGGAGCTGAAGGCGGATCTCATCGTGTCCAATCTCGACGTGCGGCGCACGTTTCTCGAGACAATGGACCCGAAGGAGCTCCCCGACGACTTTCTCCTGCGCGTCAGGCAATTCAAGATCCGCGGCTCCTCGGGCAAGCTCAACATTGCGCTCGATGGCCTGCCGCGGTTTCCGGCGATTCCGCCCGGCGCGCCCTGCATCCGCGGCGACATGCACGTGACCGACAGCATCGAGATGCTCGAGCGCGCCTATGACGACTGGAAGGAAGGGCGCTGGTCGCGCCATCCCTATCTCGACATCCTGATCCCGACTCAGATCGATCCGACCATGGCGCCGGCGGGCAAGCACTACATGTCGGTGTTCGTGCAGTACTGTCCGTACCGTCTGGCCGAGGGCGAATGGAACGACGCGCGGCGCGCGCGCTTCGCCGACACGGTCATCGATGCGATCGCGCGGCACAGTCCCGACTTCAGGGATCTGATCCTGCACGCCGAGATCCGCACACCGTGGGACATCGAGCGGGAAGTCGGCCTGACCGAGGGCAACATCTTCCAGGGCGAGCTCACGTTCGACCAACTGCTCTTCAACCGGCCGATTCCGGGATTCGCGCAGTACCGCTCGCCCATCCGCGGACTCTACCTCTGCGGCTCGAGCACTCATCCCGGCGGTGGCGTCATGGGCGCGCCGGGGGCCAACGCCGCGGCGGCGATCCTCGAGGATCTGCGCCATTGAGCGCCTCCCGATACGATTGCATCGTCATCGGCGCGGGCCACAACGGCCTCACCTGCGCGGCCTATCTTGCGCGCGCCGGGCGCTCGGTTCTCGTCCTCGAGGCCGGCGAGCACGTGGGGGGCGCCGCGCGCACGCGGGAGCTCGCGCCGGGGTTCAGGGTTTCGGCCTGCGCGCACCTGCTGCATCTCATGCCGCCCTCGCTGCCGCGCGAGCTGGGGCTCGCCCGCCATGGGCTGCGGATGGCGGCGGAGAGGATGCCCACGATCGCCTTGTCCGCCGGCGCGGTCGCGCTGCGGATCGATTCCGGCGCGGACTCTCCGCCGCAGGGTCTGAGCGCGCACGATGCCGGCAACTATCTGCGCTACCGCGCCAGGATGCGAAGGCTCGCCCGGGCGTTGCGGCCGGTGCTCGAGTCCGCGCCGCCGCGGCTCGGCGCCGGCACCTGGCGCGACCGGCTCGCTCTGCTGCGGCTCGGGGCGGGAATGCGTCTGCTCGGGCGGACTGACCTGCGCGAGCTGCTGCGCATCGGCGGCATGTGCGTGCAGGATCTGCTCGATGAGCATTTCGAGAGCGAGCTGCTCAAGGGCGCGCTCGCTTTCGATGCCGTGCTCGGCACCAACTACGGACCGCGATCGCCGGGAACGGTGTTCACGCTCCTCTACCGCATGGCCGCCGGGAGCGCGGGCGGTGACTCCCTCGCGCAACCCGCGGGCGGCCTCGGCTCCCTGTGCGATGCGCTGGCGCGCGCGGCGGGTGAGGCCGGCGCGTCGATTCGCGCGGCGGCGCCAGTCAAGCGCATCGTCGTCCGCAATGATCGCGCGGCGGGCGTGATGCTCGAGTCAGGCGAGCAGCTCGAGGCGCCA
>DASZYK010000437.1:0-1560 GCA_035545455.1 Steroidobacteraceae bacterium | reverse complement strand
TGCGGTGTCTTCTCCCGCGGATCACCCACGATCACGGCCTTGCCGCCTCCGAAGGGCAGCTCCGCCATGGCGTTCTTGTAGCTCATCCCCCGCGAAAGGCGCAGCGCGTCCGAAATTGCGTCTGTCAGAGCGGCGTACGGCCACATGCGGCAGCCGCCGGCCGCCGGGCCCAGCACCGTGGAATGAACGGCGATGATGGCGCGCAGCCCGGAGGGCGCGTCGTAGCCGAACGTCACCTGCTCATGGGCATCGAAGTCCCGCATCTCGAAAAGGTCCATCGCTCCGCTCCGCCAGCCCGGAAAGCGTTCACGATACGCGCCGGGGCCTGCACTGCGCGTGACAAAGGTTGCCCTCAGCCCCTCTTCGGTGAATCATTCATTGCATCACAGGCTTCATGGGCGAGATGAGCAATGCAGGCCGACCTCGACCGCGGCGATGCGCGGATCCTCGATCTGATCCAGGAGCATGGCGATCTCTCCGCCGCGGAGATCGCGGAGCGGCTGGACATGACGGCCTCGACGTGCTGGCGGCGGGTGAGCCGGCTCGAGGAGCTGGGGGTGATCCGCAAGCGGGTGGCGCTGCTCGAGCGGGAGAAAGTGGGCCTGAACGTGCTCGTCTTCTCGCACGTGAAGCTGGCCGGTCACGGACGCGATGCGCTGCTCAAGTTCGAGCAGGCCGTGCGCGAGCATCCGGAGATCCTCGAGTGCTACACGCTGATGGGCGAGACGGACTTCCTGCTGCGCATCGTCTGCCGCGACATCAAGGCCTACGAGGCGTTCTTCCTCGACCACCTGTCGCGCTTCCCGGGCGTGCAGTCGGTCCATTCCTCCATCGCCCTCTCGGTCATCAAGGAGACGACCGCCCTGCCGGTCGCCGCGAAATCCTAGCCCGTGCGTCAATGAGCCACACCGGACACGAGCACGATGAGACAGCGCGCCTCGGCGAGGCCCGGGACCGTGAGAATGTGCGAGTCGGCGACCCGCCAGATGCGCGGCAGGGCCTCGAGCTCGCTCTTCGGCCACTTCCCCTTCATCGCGAGCACGCGGGTCTCGCTGCCGCACAGGGGCGCGACGGCCTGCAGCAGCTGCGGCAGCGGGGCGAACGCGCGCGCCAGAACGGTGTCGAATGGCCGTTCGGGGCGCAGCGTCTCCACGCGCGCCTGCAGCGGCTCCACGTTCATGAGCCCCAGGGTCCGCACCGCGTGCGAGACGAAACGGATCTTCTTGCCGTTGGAGTCGATGAGCGTGAAGCGCCGCTCCGGGTTGACGAGCGCGAGCGGCAGGCCGGGGAATCCCGCGCCGGTGCCGACATCGGCGATGGTGGCGCCGTGCAGATAGCGGTGCACGGCCAGGCTGTCGAGCACGTGATGACTGACCATGCCGTCGATGTCGGTGATGCCGGTGAGATTGTACCGGCGATTCCAACGCGCCAGCTCCTCGAGGAGCTGGCGGAGCCTCGCCGCATCGTGCCCGGTCAGCGCCACGCCCAGAGCGGCGGCATCGTGTACGAGACGCTGAAGCATCCAGAGATGATATTCCCTTCCCGATGAGGCTGCTCCTA
>DASZYK010000436.1:0-1569 GCA_035545455.1 Steroidobacteraceae bacterium | reverse complement strand
GCCCGGCATGGAGCTTTCCCTCTTCAGCCGCGATGTCATCGCGATGTCGACCGGCGTAGCCCTGTCGCACGGCATGTTCGATGCGGCGCTCTGCCTCGGTGTCTGCGACAAGATCGTGCCGGGCCTGCTCATCGGCGCGCTCGCCTTCGGCCATCTGCCGGTCGTGTTCGTGCCGGCCGGCCCCATGCCCTCGGGGCTGCCCAACAAGGAGAAGGCGCGCATCCGCCAGCTCTTCGCGGAGGGCAAGGTGGGACGCGACGCACTGCTCGAGTCCGAGGCCGCGAGCTATCACTCCGCCGGCACCTGCACCTTCTACGGCACCGCCAACAGCAACCAGATGCTGATGGAGGTGATGGGGCTGCATCTTCCCGGCAGCGCGTTCGTGCCGCCCAACACCCCGCTGCGCGATGCGCTGACGGCCGCGGCCACTCGCCGCGCCGCGCAGATCACCGCTCTCGGAAGGCACTATCTGCCGCTCTGCCGGACGCTCGATGAGTGCAGCATCGTGAATGCGATCGTGGGCCTGCTCGCGACCGGCGGCTCGACCAATCACACGCTGCATCTCGTCGCCATCGCGCGCGCCGCGGGAATCCTCATCGATTGGGATGACTTCAGCGGCCTGTCGGATGTCGTACCGCTGCTCGCGCGCATCTATCCGAACGGCAGCGCCGACGTGAACCACTTCCATGCCGCGGGCGGCATGGGCTTCCTCATCAGCCAGCTGCTGGACGCCGGCCTCATGCACGGGGACGCGCAGACCGTCTCCGGCGCCGGGCTCGGCGCCTGGGCGCTCGAGCCCTGGCTCACCACCACCGGCCTCGCCTGGCGCGAGCCCCCGGCCGCGAGCGGCGACCGCAACGTGCTGCGGCCCGCGACCGATCCCTTCAGTCCCGATGGCGGCCTGAAGCTGCTGCGCGGAAATCTCGGGCGCGCCGTCATCAAAGTGTCCGCGGTCGGCGCCCACCACCGGGTGATCGAGGCGCCGGCGCGGGTGTTCGACAGTCAGGAGGCCGTGTTGGAAAGCTTCCAGCGCGGCGAGCTGGCGCACGACGTCGTGGTCGTCGTCCGCTTCCAGGGTCCGCGAGCCAACGGCATGCCGGAGCTGCACGGCCTCACACCCGCCCTCGCGTCCCTGCAGAGCAAGAGACACCGGGTCGCGCTGGTCACGGACGGAAGGATGTCGGGCGCTTCCGGCGCCGTGCCCGCGGCGATTCACCTGACGCCGGAAGTCGCGAGCGGCGGACCGCTCGGCAGAGTGCGCGACGGCGACATCATCCGACTCGACAGCGTGAAGGGAACGCTGGAGGCCCTGGTACCGGAGGAAAGCTGGCAGCGCCGGCCGCTGGCGACCGCGGACCTGACCGCCAACGGGTTTGGAATGGGACGCGAGCTCTTCCGCGCCTTCCGCGCCAACGCCGCCCCCGCCGAGGAAGGCGGCGGCATCTGCTGACGCGTCAACAGGAGTCTGGCACGCCCGCTAGCTAGCCTCACCGCCTGCACCGTTCAATAGCAAGTAATGAAGCCGCCCAGGGCCGCTCCCTGGGCGGCGAGGTCGGTTGAGTCACATGG
>DASZYK010000435.1:0-12607 GCA_035545455.1 Steroidobacteraceae bacterium | reverse complement strand
AAGGGCCCCTGATGCCCGAAGTCGGTCGTGATGGTGATGACGCCGGAAGGGCTCACGCTCAACCCTTGCGCGGCGGAGCGGATCCGGGCGCGCGCCGGACGCCTTCCGCGCAGGTGCGGCAGCGGTCGGTGTACGGAACCGCCTGCAGCCTTTCCTCCTCGATGGGCTCGCCGCAGACGGCGCAGGTGGTGTACCGGCCCTCCTCGAGCCGCCGCAGCGCCGCCTGCAGCAGGCGCAACTCCTGCTGCGCCGACTCGGAAATGGCCCCCAGGACATCATCGGACTCGCGCTGAGTCACCTGCTCGGCGAAATCCGCACTCAGGGGATCGGACTCGTGTCTCAAGTCCGCGCTGGCTCTGCTCGCCCGCGTCTGCAGCTCTTCCCGGCGCTTGAGCAGGCGTGCGCGTACCGCTTGTGTATCCACTGGAGCCTCCCGGCAGGTGCAGGAGCAATGGTGCCAGTGCGTAATATAACGGCTTATGATCGTGTTGACCGTCAACACCGGCAGTACTTCGGTCAAACTGGCCGCTTTCCAGGCTGACGGGGCCGCCGGCGGAGCCGGACCGCCGCCGCGGCGGCTCGCCGCGCAGCACCTCACCGGGGGCGGGATCGAGCCCGGCGCGGCCTTGCGCGGCTTTCTCGGGCAACTCAGCGAGCGCCCCTGCACCGTGGCGCATCGGGTGGTGCACGGCGGCACGCGCTTCAAGGCTCCCGCTCTCGTCGACGACGGCACGCGGGAGGCGATCGCCGGGCTCTGCGAGCTCGCGCCGCTGCACAATCCGCAGGCCCTGCGGTGGATCGATGCCGCCCGCGAGGTCTGCGGCGCCGGCGTCACGCAAGTGGCCGCATTCGACACGGCCTTCTTCTCGTCCCTGCCGCGGGTAGCCGCCGAATATGCGCTGCCGCCGCATCTCGGGGCCGAACTCGGCATCCGCCGCTACGGGTTTCATGGGCTCGCGCACGAGGCGATGTGGCGCCGCTGGTGCGAGCTCGAGCCGCGGCTCCCGGGCGGCGGCAGGCTCATCACCCTGCAGCTCGGCGGCGGCTGCTCCATGGCGGCGCTCGAGCGGGGCCGCCCGCTCGACACCTCGATGGGGTTCTCGCCGCTCGAGGGGCTGGTCATGGCCACCCGCTCCGGTGACATCGACGCCGCGGTCGTGCCCTATCTCGAGCGGCGGCTCGGGCTGAGCGGCGACCGGGTCGTCGAGCTCCTGAACGAGCAGTCGGGTCTCGCGGGTCTCGGCGGCGGCGCCAGCGATCCGCAGTCGCTGCTCGCCGAGGGCTCGGAGCGGGCACGGCTCGCGGTCGAGCTCTACTGCTATCGGGCACGAAAGTACCTCGGCTCCTATCTTGCTGTGCTCGGCGGCTGCGACGGCATCGCCTTTGGCGGTGGTGTGGGCGAGCACGTGGCGGAAGTGCGGGCGAGGATCCTCTCCGGGCTCGAATGGGCCGGCATCGCGCTGGATCCCGCTGCCAACGTCGCCGCGAAAGGCATCGAGTCCCGCATCAGCGCGAGCGGCAGCCGCGTGACCGTGCGGGTGATACCGGTCGAGGAAGAGCTGCTCATGGTGCGTGCGGCGCTGACGGTGGCTAAACTGATATGAAGCGCTCGATCCGGGCATCCCGCCCGGCCAGCGCGGGGGCGTGCAAAAGGCGCGGCTTTTGCCCGCCGCCCGCCGTCTGCGGCGGCGGGCACTTCCCTGTGCCCCGGGACTGTTGCTTCGGTCGCGCGCTCCACAAAGAGGATCTCCCATGAGCTCACATTTCGACGCCGGAAAGCTGGCGGAAGACATCAAGACGCTGGTACGGGACGCCGAAGCGCTGTTGCGGGCGAGCGCCGAGAATGCCGAGGAGCTCACCGACGATGCGCGCCAGCGCGCCGAGCAGTCGCTGCGCGCGCTTCGCAGCCAGCTCAACGACATCGAGCGTGATCTGAAAGGCCGCGCCGAGGTGCTCGACGACTACGTGCGCGACAATCCCTGGACGGCCGTGGCCGTCGCCGGCGGCGTCGCCTTGCTGGTCGGCCTGCTGGTGGGCCGCCGGTAATGAACGATCACGTCGCGCATCCAGGCGTCGAGGCCGAAGACGGCGCCGACGCGCCGCGCGGGCCGGGGCTGATCCGTGGCCTGCTTGCCGCGATCCTGGACTCGCTGAAGACGCGGGTGGATCTGGCCGCGGTCGAGGCGGAGATCTACCTCGTCTATGTTGCCCAACTCCTTCTCTGGGGTTTCGCGGCCGTCGCCTGCGCGCTGCTCGCGATCGTATTCGCGCTGACGGCGGTGATCATCGCCGTGTGGCAGACGCACCGCATGGCAGGACTGCTCGGCAGCATGGGCGTGCTCATCATCCTCGCCGTCATCTGCGGCATCGTGGGCGCGCGCATTTTCCGGGCACGGCCGCCGCTCCTTTCCGGAACGCTGGGGCAGTTCGAGCACGATCAGCGCCGCGTGGCCGGCAGCGCGGGTCAGCCATGAGGCGGCTGCACGAGCTCGAGGCGCGCCGCCTCAGCCTGATCGCCCGCTGCGAGCAGCAGCGGCACGAGATCGCCTATCGGATCGCGGAGCTCAGCCCGGCGGCACAGCTCTCCAACTGGACCCGCCGCGCGCCGACCTCGGCCGCGAGCCATCCGTTCGCCTGGCTGGTGTCGCTCGCGACGCTGCTCGTCATGGTGCGCGAGCGGCGGCTCCTGGGCTGGGTCAACCGGGTGAGTCGCGGCGTGTCACTGCTTTCGCGGGCGACCGCGGTCGTCAGGTTGCTCCGGCAGCTGCGCTCCCTGAGTGGTGGGGTGCGCTGAGCGTCGTCTGCTGAGCGGGCTGCGTCTGCGTGCCGGCCGGCGCTCCCGGGGAGCCGCCGCCAGGCGGATTGTCAGGCGGACTGCCGGGCGGATTGTAATCGGCCTCCACACCGATGAGCTCCGGGATGCCGTTCGCCTGCGTCGCCACCTGACGCACCTTGTCCCAGTCGACCGCTACGACGTTCTTGCCGATCGCCGCATCGATGATCTGCGAGATCTTGTCGAAGTCCGGCGGCACCGGGACGTGGTTGCTGCTGGTCGGAGGATGAACCTCCAGGTAGAGCTCCCCGTCCTGCAGGCTCGCCAGCACCGGCTCGTCGACGATGATCACCGGGGTGCCGACCCGCACGACCGGGTAGAGGGCCGCGATGTCCTCCGGGTACAGGCGCACGCATCCGTGGGTGACCGACATTCCGATCGCCATCGGGTTGTTGGTGCCGTGAATGTAGATCTCCCCGCGGCTCAGCGTGGTCTCCAACGCCCACTCACCCATCGGGTTATTCGGTCCGGCCGGCCAGACCTTCGGAATCGGATCGCCGGCCGCCGCGTGCGCCGCGAGGATGTGCTTGGTGGGGATCCAGATCGGATGCGGCACCTTGCGGATGATGCGGGTGACGCCCACGGGAGTCGGAAAGTTACCCTCTCCCGGGCTCACGGGGTACGTGATGACGATCGGCTGATCGCGCCGGCGCGGCTTCGGGAAATAGAAGAGCCGGTGCTGCGGCAGATTGATCACGATGCCCTTGTGCGCGACCGGCGGGACGATGAACCGCCCCGGAATGGTGATGGGGGTGCCCTGCCCCGGCAGCCACAAGTCGACCTTGGGGTTGGCCTCCTGGATCTCCCAATAGCCCACGCTGTACTTGCGCGCGAGGTCGAGCAGGGTATCGGAGGCCTGCGACTGAATCTGCTGATCCTGCCCGATGAGCGAGCCCCCGTCCGGCGGCAGGGTGAACACTGCCGCCTGGCTGACCGTGGCCAGCAGAGAGCCCACCAAACCGGCCGCCAGCAATATGCCGGCAGCCGCCCAGCTCGAGCCGAAGCTACCCCGGATCAGCCTTCGCATCAGTCGGATTCCCGCAAGTCTCACGGCCCGGACGGCCGGTGTCGCTATTGTAACATGCACGCCGCATGCGCCAGACCCGCAAGATAACTCGCGACTTCTACGCCAGGGACACGCTCACCGTCGCGCGTGAGCTGATCGGGATGCACCTCGTGCACGCGCAGGGCGGCACGCTGCGGGCGGGCCGGATAGTGGAGACCGAGGCTTACCAGGGACCGCAAGACCTCGCGGCCCACTCCTCCCGGGGGCGCACTCCGAGGACCGAGGTCATGTTCGGGCCGCCAGGTCATGCGTACGTCTATTTCATCTACGGATTCTGGAACTGCCTCAACGTGGTGACGGAGGCGGAGGGAGTGCCGCATGCCGTGCTGCTGCGGGCACTCGAGCCGGTAACCGGAATCGAGGACAAGACCTGGGGGCCCGGCCTTCTCTGCCGCGCGATGCGGATCGACAGGACGCTGAACGGCGCTGACCTCTGCGGCCGGTACCTCTGGCTCGAGAGACCGCCGGACGCGACGCGCACACCGCGAATCGCCCGCAGCGCGCGCATCGGGGTCGACTACGCCGGGGAGTGGGCGCGCCGTCCCTGGCGCTTCTACGACCGCGACTCCCGTTATGTCTCGACTTCCCGCGCGCCGCGCGCCGCACCTGCGCAGTCCGCAGGCGCGCAACCCGCACGAGCAGGGAAGAAAAGCGCCTCTTAGCTCGTTTGCGAGCCGCCGAGGACGAGCTGACCGTGCTCGACCGGGATCCGCTGGCCCGGGTCATGGTCCATGCGCACCGTGCCCTCCTTGCCGCCGAGCCGATAGCGGACCTCGTAGCCCTCCCGCCTGACGGAGCGGTCGTAGACCGTCACGCACTTGTGCTCGGTCGTCGTGTAGGTGTTGCCGCGCTGGATCTTGTTCTCGATGCGGTTGCCGGCATAGCCGCCCGCGGCTGCGCCGGCCGCCGTTGCCAGATCGCGCCCGGTGCCGCCGCCCACCTGGTGTCCGAGCAATCCGCCGACGACGGCCCCGGCGATGGTGCCGAACACCTGGTGCGAGTCCCGCGACGGACGCTGGTGCACCATTGTCTCATCGTGGCAGTCCTGCTTCGGCGTGCGAATGGTGCGCGTGAGCGGCGTGACCTGTACGACCTCGGCGTACTGCGGGCCCCTGCTCATGGCCTTGAGGCCGGCCACTGCGCCCGCTCCCGCGGCGACCGCCGCGCCCACCGCCACCCCGACCAACAAAGACTTGTTCATTGTCGTTTGCCCTCCTCGTGCGAAGGGCCGAAATGATAACGGAGCTTGGCTGAACAGAAACTAACTTGCGCTGTCGCCTCCGCGCGACAACGAGAGCAGCTCACTGCCTTCCGGCACGCGGTCACCGCGCGCAAAGTGAATCGCGCGCACCACGCCGCCGTGGGGCGCCGTGATGCTGTGCTCCATCTTCATCGCCTCGATCACCATCAGCACCTCGCCCGCGGCTACGGCCTGACCTTCGTGCACGGTCACTGCCACCACGACGCCCGGAAGCGGCGTCGTCAGGCCGCCCGTCGCAGCCGTCGCGGAGAACTCCTGTGTGCGGGGATCCTCGATCGTGAATTCGTGATGCGTGTCGCAGATCCAGAGATGAAGCCGCGGGCCCAGGCGAAACCAGCGGGCGCTTTGCCGCACGTCCGCCAGCGCCGCGGTGACCGTTCCCTCCGTGACAGATACACGGGCGAGCTCGAGACGCGCGCCGCCGCCGCGCGCCGCTTCCCCCTCCGCCGGGTGAATCAGCGCCTCGCGCGCCTCTCCGTCCTCGAGTGTCAGCTGCACTCGATGCGTCCGGCCGCCCGAGGATAAAGTCAGTCCGATGCGCGCCGGCAGGCTGGGTTGGAAGCCGTCGCTCACCTCCCACGGGCTGGCGCCAGCGGCCGGACCCGCGACGCGGGGAGCATGGCGGGCGGCGAGCGCAGCCAGCGTGAGCGCGGCGGGCGTGACTTCGACCGGTTGCGGGAATTGCGCGGCTCCCCGGTCGAGCAGCGTGACGCTGTGGCGTACCTCGAGAAACACGCGGGAGCGCAGGATCCGCCCGAGCCAGCGCTCGTTGGTATGGATGCCCGCGAGGTACGCGTGATCGAGCGCCTCCGCGAGCCGCAGTGCCGCCTGCTCGCGCTCCGGCGCCCACGCGATGACCTTGGCGAGCAGGGAATCGTATACGGAAGGCACCTCATCGCCGCTCTCGAAGCCGGCGTCGACCCGCAGCGACTCGGCCCGCGGCCACTCGGCCAGATGCAGCGTGCCGGCGCTCGGCATGAAGTTGCGCTGCGGATCCTCCGCGCAGACGCGCGCCTCGATGGCGTGGCCGTCGAGACGGATCTGCGCCTGCGCGAGCGGCAACGGCTCGCCCGCCGCCACGCGCAGCTGCCACTCGACGAGATCGAGTCCGGTGACGGCCTCCGTGACGGTGTGCTCCACCTGCAATCGCGTATTCATCTCGAGGAAGTAGAAGTCGCGGCCGTCGAAGAGAAACTCGACCGTACCGGCGCTGCAGTATCCGATCCTGCGCGCCACCAGCACGGCCGCCGCGTGCAGCGCCTCGCGCACCGGCCGGGCCAGTCCGGGGGCCGGAGCCTCCTCGATCAGCTTCTGATGCCGCCGCTGCACCGAGCAGTCGCGGTCGCCGAGATGCACGCAGTTGCCGTGGGCATCGGCGAACACCTGCACCTCGATGTGCCGCGGCGCGGGCAGATAACGCTCGATGAGCAGCGTCCCATCGCCGAAAGCGCTCTCCGCCAGGCGGCGGGCGGCCGTGAGCGCATCGCGCAGCTCCTCCTTCGCATGCACGACGCGCATGCCTTTGCCGCCGCCCCCGGCGGCGGGCTTCACGATGAGCGGCAGGCCCGCCTCGAGAGCGCGGGCCTCGAGATGATCAATGTCCTGCCGCTCGCCGTCATAGCCGGGCAACACGGGAACTCCCGCGGCGCGCACGCTCGCCTTCGCCACGCTCTTCGAGCCCATGGCAGCGATCGCGGCCGGGGGAGGACCGACGAACACGAGCCCCGCATCGAGGCAGGCCTGCGCAAATTGCGCGTTCTCGGACAGGAACCCGTATCCCGGATGAATCGCCCCGGCGCCCGTGGATCGGGCGGCGCGGACGATCGCCTGGACGTCGAGATAGCTCTCGGATGCCGCGGGCGGACCGATGCGGACCGCCTCGTCGGCCAGGCGCACGTGCCGTGCCGACGCATCGGCGTCCGAGTACACGGCGATCGTGCGGATCCCCATCCGGCGAGCGGTGCGGAAGATGCGGCAGGCGATCTCGCCGCGATTGGCCACGAGGAGGCTGCGAATCATTTCTGCCATGACTGTCGCCCGGGAATGGTGCCGTTACATCCGGAAGAGGCCGAAGCGCGTGTCCTCCTCCGGCGCGTTGCGCACGGCGGCGAGACTGAGCCCCAGCACGCGGCGCGTCTCGAGCGGATCGATCACTCCATCGTCCCAGAGCCTCGCGGACGCGTAATAGGGATGGCCCTGGCGCTCGTACTGCTCGCGGATCGGCTGTTTGAATGCTTCCTCCTCCTCGGCCGCCCAACCGCCGCCCGAGGCCTCCCGCTGCCCGCGCTTGACCGTCGCGAGCACGCTCGCGGCCTGCTCGCCTCCCATGACGGAGATGCGCGAGTTGGGCCACTGGAAGAGGAGCCGGGGCGAGTACGCGCGGCCGCACATCGCATAATTGCCGGCGCCGTAGCTGCCCCCGATGATGACCGTCAGCTTCGGCACCTGCGCGCAGGCCACCGCCGTGACGAGCTGGGCGCCGTCCTTGGCGAGCCCGCCCGCCTCGGCGCGGCGGCCCACCATGAAGCCGGTGATGTTCTGCAGGAAGAGCAGCGGGATGCGCTCGCGCGCGCAGAGCTCGATGAAATGCGCGCCCTTGAGCGCGCTCTCGGAGAAGAGAATGCCGTTGTTGGCCAGGATGCCGACCGGATAGCCGGCGAGATGCGCGAAGCCGCACACCAGCGTCGTGCCGTAGAGCTGCTTGAATTCGTCGAGCTCCGACCCGTCCACCAGCCGCGCGATCACCTCGCGCACGTCGTACGGCCGGCGCAGGCTCGCCGGCACGGCGCCGTAGAGCTCCCGAGGATCGTAGTGGGGATCGCGCGGCGCCTGCGGCGGCGATGTCGGGGGCGGTGGACGCAAGCGCCCGACGATGCGGCGCGCGATGGCCAGCGCATGCGTGTCGTTCTCCGCGTAGTGGTCACATACACCCGACTCCCGGCAATGGACCTCGGCTCCGCCCAGCGACTCCGCATCGATGTCCTCACCGGTCGCGGCCTTGACGAGCGGCGGCCCGCCGAGGAACACCCTGCCCTGCCCGCGCACGATGACGTTCTCATCCGACATTGCGGGCACGTAGGCACCGCCGGCGGTGCAGGAGCCGTGGACGACGGCGATCTGCGCCACACCGGCGGCCGAGAGGGTCGCCTGATTGTAGAAGATGCGCCCGAAATGCTCCCGGTCCGGAAAGACCTCGTCCTGCGCCGGCAGGAACGCGCCGCCGCTTTCCACCAGGTAGACGCAGGGCAGCCGGTTCTCGCGCGCGATCTCCTGCGCCCGCAGATGCTTCTTGACGGTGATCGGATAGTAGGTGCCGCCCTTGACCGTAGGGTCGTTGGCGACGATCACGCACTCGCGGCCGGCTACGCGGCCGATGCCGGTGACGATGCCGGCGCAGGCGATGCCGCCACCGTACATGCCGTGAGCGGCGAGCTGCGACAGCTCGAGGAACGGGCTGCCGGTATCGAGCAGCACCTGGATGCGCTCGCGCGCGGTGAGCTTGCCGGCGGCGCGATGGCGGCTCACCGCGGCGGCGGAGCCCCCCTCGGCCGCGCGCGCGGATTCGGCCCTGAGCTGGTCGGCGAGCGCGCGCATCGCCGCGTCGTTTTCGCGGAATTCCTGCGAGCGCGGATCGATCCGGGAGGCGATGCGGGGCATGGCTTGTCACGGTGGCCTGATTGTCGGACAATCATACGATTCCACTTCGACGGATGACAAGCTCATGTCCGCGAACGTTCCCCTGGACAGCGATTTCGGCCTCGGTGAGGCCGTCGAGGAGATCCGCGAGCAGGTGCGGCGCTTTGCCGCGGAGCGGATCGCCCCGCGCGCCGCCGACATCGACCGCAGCAACCAGTTCCCGCGCGACCTCTGGCCCGCCCTCGGGGAGCTCGGGCTCCTCGGGATCACCGTCCCGGAGCGCTGGGGCGGCGCGGGTCTCGGCTACCTCGCCCACACCGTCGCCATGGAGGAGATCTCGCGCGCCTCGGGCGCGGTCGGGCTCTCCTACGGCGCGCATTCCAACCTTTGCGTCAACCAGCTGCGCCTCAACGGCAGCGACGCGCAGCGCGACCGCTACCTGCCGAAGCTCGTCAGCGGTGAGCACGTCGGCGCGCTCGCCATGTCCGAGCCGCAGGCCGGCTCGGACGTGGTGTCGATGCAGCTGCGGGCGGAGCGCCGCGGCGATCACTATGTGCTCGACGGCCGCAAGATGTGGATCACCAACGGGCCGGACGCCGACGTGTTCGTCGTGTACGCGAAGACCGATCCCGCGGCCGGCGCCCGCGGCATCACGACCTTCATCGTCGAGCGCGGCGCCAAGGGCTTCAGCACCGCGCAGAAGCTCGACAAGCTCGGCATGCGCGGCTCGGGAACGTGCGAGCTCGTGTTCGAGGACTGCGCCGTGCCGGCGGACAACCGGCTGGGACCGGAGAACGGCGGTGCGCGCGTGTTGATGAGCGGCCTCGACTACGAGCGGGTGGTGCTCGCCGGGGGGCCGCTCGGCATCATGGCCGCGGCGCTCGACCTCGTGCTGCCCTACGTGCACGAGCGCAAGCAGTTCGGACAGCCGATCGGCACCTTCGAGCTGATGCAGGCGAAGGTTGCCGACATGTACACCGCGCTCGGCGCCTCGCGGGCGTACGTCTACAGCGTGGCCGGCGCATGCGACGCCGGCCGGGTGAAACGCCGGGATGCGGCGGCATGCATCCTCTTCGCCGCGGAGAATGCCACCCGCGTCGCGCTGGAGGCCATCCAGGCGCTGGGCGGCAACGGCTACATCAACGACTTCCCGGCAGGCAGGCTGCTGCGCGACGCCAAGCTCTACGAGATCGGCGCGGGGACGCAGGAGATCCGCCGCATGCTCATCGGCCGGGAGCTCTACGAGAGCGCCGCGTGAGCGTTGCCTTCGATCAGATCCTCCTGGTGCCGGGCTACCGCAAGGTGGCGGCGGCCATCGCCGAGCGCATCCTGAGCCGCGCGCTGCGCGAAGGCGAGCGGCTGCCGCCGGAAACCGAGCTCGCCCGTCAGTTCGGCGTCAACCGCTCGACGGTGCGCGAGGCGCTGCGCGAGCTGGAGAGCGGCGGCCTGCTGGAGCGCCGCCCGGGCTCGAAGCGGATGACCGTGAGCCGGCCGCGGCACCGGGCGGTCGCGAAGGACGTGAGCCGTGCCCTCGCGCTGCACGATGTCACCTTCTTCGAGGTGTGGGAGGCGCTCACGCAGCTCGAGCCGCCGATGGCGGAGATCGCGGCCCGCAACCGCACGAAGCCGGACATCGAGAGTCTCGCGGCGGTGTGTCAGCGCTTCGCCGAGGAGAATGCGGACACCGAGAAAGCGGTGCATCACACCGCCGAGTTCTTCCGCTGCATCGGGCGCGCCACTCGCAACCAGGTGCTCGGCCTGGCGCAGGAGCCCCTGCTCGACCTGCTCGAGCCCTCGCTGCGGGTCATGATCGACAAGGTTCCGCAGGCTCGCTCGCGCATCGCCGCGGCTCAGCGGCGCATCGTCGAGGCGACCGCCAAACGCGACGCCGAGGCCGCGCGCGGCTGGATGGCCAGGCACATCCGTGACTTCAGGAGAGGCTACGAGCTCGCGGACATCGCGCTCGACTGCCGGATCATCTGACGCTCCGGAAGGAGCGCGAGCAGAAGATAAAACACCGGTGGAGCCGGGAGGGGGGTTCCGGCTCCACCGGTAGCCAACCACGGCGGCGACGAGGGGGGTGCCGCCACCGTGAACGATGCTTCACGCAACCTGCGGGGCCGGAGTCCCCCGCGCGGCATGAAGCGCACCGCCGGTAACATCAAAGCAAGCGGCATGCCAGAGGCGGACACCGCGCGATCGGGGGTGTGGCCGGGACCGGCGTGCGATCGCGGTGCAGATGCGCCATCCGACGCACGCCGCGAGGGCGCTCAGGGCTCGCCCCACCGCTTGCCGGTCACCGGGTGCGGATAATGGAACGGCACCACCCAGGTCTCGGGCCAGATCCTCGGCGGCTCGGGCAGGAGCTCATCGGGGCCGTTGGGATCGTCCGGCCAGGTGCGGGCGAAAGGTGTCAGGCGCGCCACGCTGTTGGCCCAGCCCTGGTGGTGGTCGGCCCGCCACAGCATGTTGTAATGGAGACACTGGATCTTCCAGACGCCCTCCTCCTTGACGAAGGCGCTCTCGTAGATACCGGCCTCCCAGAACTGGCGGGGAAAGTTCGGGATGGGCTCGCGCATGCTCTCGTGACAGCCGCCCTGCAGCAGGCAGCGGAACCTGCCCTTGGCGGTGCGGCCGTCCTCGGCCACATCGACGATGTCCTGCAGCATCAGATGGTCGAGCAGGAGACCGCGCAGAGGTCCGTTCATGCCGCCGGTGAAATACTTGCGGAACCAGTTGCAGTAGAGGCGCTGCAGGCCGGCCCTGCCACGATAGACGCCATTGAGGAAGCGGACCTCGCCGCTGTCGGCAAAGAGCGCCACTGCCTCGTCGTAGAGGCACTTGTCGATGTAGTAGCCGTATTTGTAGTGCAGACATTTCACGGCATGGGTGTCTTCGAGGCGCGCCACCTGGCGCGCAAGCGCCGTGACGCGCTCATCGAGCGCCGAAATCGCATCTGTCTCGGTCATCGTCTCCCCCTCGCGGCCTTTCAGGCCTTTTAATAACGCCGGATTATGATGGCATAGCCCATTGGCGCCACGGCAACGAGCGCGCCCTGTAAGATAGCGCTGCCGGAATTCCCGGCCGAAATACCCTGAAAAGGCAGGTGACCCCGTGGCGGCGATAGGCAGCGAGCGCGTTCTCTCGGTACGGCACTGGACCGATACGCAGTTCACGTTCACGACCACGCGGGACTCCGGGCTGCGCTTCGAGAACGGCCAGTTCGTCATGGTCGGCCTGCACGTGGACAGCCGCCCGCTGCTGCGCGCCTACAGCATCGCCAGCGCCAATCACGAGGAGCACCTCGAGTTTCTGAGCATCAAGGTGCCGGATGGCCCGCTCACCTCCCGCCTGCAGCACATCCGCGAGGGTGACGAGGTCCTGGTGAGCCGCAAGCCCACCGGTACGCTCGTGCTGCACGACCTGAAGCCTGGCAAGCGGCTGTACCTGCTCTCGACCGGCACCGGGGCCGCCCCCTTCATGAGCGTCATCAAGGACCCGGAGGTCTACGAGCGGTTCGAGCACGTGGTGTTCGTGCATGGGGTGCGCTGGGCGCGCGAGACTGCCGTGGTGAAGCACCGCATCGAGAGCCTGCGCAGCCATGAGCTCCTCGGCGAGTGGGTGCGCGACAAGCTGCGCTATTACCCGACGGTCACCCGCGAGCCTCACGTCAACCGCGGAAGGCTGACGACCCTCATCGAGTCCGGACGCCTGTCGTACGACCTTGGACTGCCGCCGCTCGACCCGGCCGACGACCGCGTGATGGTCTGCGGCAGCCCGGCGATGCTCGAGGACACGTGCACGCTGCTCG
>DASZYK010000434.1:0-4429 GCA_035545455.1 Steroidobacteraceae bacterium | reverse complement strand
TGCTCGGCGTCTCCGGCGGCGCGGCGGTGGGCGCGCTGCTCGCCATGATCGCGGGCGGCGCGGTGTTGGCGGTACAGGGATCTGCGGTGACGGGGGCCGTCATCGCGGTGGTGATCGTTCACCTGCTCGCACGCAGCGGCGGCACGACCCGCCTTCTCCTCACGGGCGTCGTGCTCGCAAGCGCATGCGGCGCCGCGGTGACCGTCCTGCTGTCGGTGGCGGATGCGACACGCCTGCGCGGGATGGTGTTCTGGCTCGCGGGTGACCTGGAGTGGGCGGTCGATCCATGGCTGAGCGGCCTCACCGCCCTTTTCGCCGTCGCCTTCGCGGTCGTGATGGCTCGTCCGCTCAACGTTCTCGCTGCCGGTGAGCTCCGCGCGCGCAGCGTCGGCATGAGACTCGAGGCGTGGCGGAGCTTCGTGTTCGTCGCGTGCGCGGTTCTGACTGCGGTCGCGGTCGTCAGCGCCGGAACGGTGGGGTTCGTCGGCCTCATCACGCCGCACATCGTGCGGCTGGCGTTCCGCACGAGCGATCATCGCGTGGTGGCGCCGGCCTCGGCTCTGCTCGGCGGCACGCTGCTCGCCTGCGCCGATGTCGCTGCGCGCACCGTGGTGGCTCCCCGTCAGCTTCCGGTGGGCGCCATCATGGCGCTCATCGGCGCTCCGCTCTTCATCGCGCTGCTGCGGCAGCGCGCATGACGGCTATCTGACGACGTTTCTCGAGGCCGCGACGCGGTTGCGGCCGGCGCTCTTGGCACGATAGAGCGCGGCATCGGCCTCGGCGATCAGGCGGTCAGCCACCACCTTGTAGTCGCGCGTAGCCTGATCGGGCGTGGCGGCGGCGACACCGATGGACAAGGTCACGGTCTCCGCCGCGTGCCCGCCGATCGGCACGGGTTGACTGCGCACGGCCTCGAGCACGCGGGCGGCAACGCGCTCGCCGTCGCTGACGCTGCCCTGGGGCAGCACGATCGCGAACTCATCGCCGCCGAAGCGGGCGCCGGTGTCGCTCATCCGCATCTCCGCGTCGATCCGCTGCGCCACCTCGCGCAGCACCGCATCCCCGGCGAGATGTCCGTATTCGTCGTTGATGCGCTTGAAGTGATCGACGTCGATCATGAGGCAGGCCACGGGCTGGCCCGCGCGCTGGGCGCGCGCCAGCTCCTCGCGCAGCCGCGCATGCAGATACCGCCGGTTGTGAAAGCCCGTCAGGAAGTCCGTCAGCCCGCTGCGGACCAGCCGCGCGCGGTTGACCGCATTCTCGATGCAGATGGCCGAAACGACGCCCAGATGCGCCAGGAAATCGCTGGCGAGATCGCTGGTGAAGCGCCGCGGATCGGAGCTGAAGAAAACCAACACGCCGTCGAGCTGCTCCTGCCGCGCGAGCGGAATGAGGGCGAGACTGCCGCCGCCCGCGACGCCGGGCAGCAGCAGCTCGTGATCGGCGAGCCGGTACGGCCCGAGCCACGGCCGCTCCAGGCTGGCGATCTGCGGCGCCGCCGTCGTCAGCGCGTCGACGAAGCGCACGCCCTCGAGCTCCTCGAGGAGGAAGCCGTCGCCGGAGAGGAGGTGTCGGATGTCGTGCTGCGGGTCGTGCAGCACGAGCGAGACGGCATCGAGCTGGTACGACTGCCGCAGGCCGTGGATCAGTCGATCGAGCAGCTGCGCCAGTGACCCGGCACGCAGCAGCTCGAGCTCCCTCTCCTGGGTCTTGCGGAACAGGGAGTCGTTGCGGCTCACCTCCTCGGTCAGCTCCCGGAGCCTGGCCCGCAGCCGCTCGATCTCCTCCTCGAGCGCGTTCAGATGATCTGCAGCCATGGCCCGCTCCGTCGACCCCCCGCGCCTACGCGCGGCGCTGCACGAGGGTGCGGCGGTCTTCGAGATACTCGCGACCCCGCTGCATCAGCGCGACGAAGACGTCGTGATCGCGCGACAGCACGGCCGCGCGGATGCGCTCCACCGCCTTGGCGAGCGCCTCCAGTGACTCCGCGCCGTAGTCGTTCAGGCTCTGGATCTCGAAGTAGAGGTCCGGGCTCTCCTGCGCCACCCGGGTCGCGACATCCAGCTGCGCGTCGAAGGTCGTGCTCGAGAGCTTCGCCAGCCGCGGTGCCGCCTCGCCGCTCTCCGCCAGCGCGGTGAAGAAAGCGATGTTGAGCGCATGCGAGAGGCCGAGAACGTAGGCGATCAGCCGGTCGTGCTCGTCCAGGCTCATCACCACCTGCTCGGCCATGGTCGGCGCGAAGAGCGCCCGCGCCTCGGCCAGCGCCTCGGCGCTGCCGAGATCGACGAATATGACGTGGCGTCCCGACAGCAGCTCGGTATCCGGTCCGAACATCGGATGAATGGAGACGACGCGGCAGCCGTGGGACTTGAGGGCCATCAGGCCCGAGCGCAGGGGGGACTTCAGCGATCCGACATCGAAGATCACCCCGCGAGGCCGGCGCAACGCCAGGTCCCGCAGAATCGCGTCGGTCGCCGCGAGGGGCGTCGCGAGCACGATGTAGTCGTGCTTGAGATCGGTCGTGCGCCAGTCGGCGACGCGCGGTACGCCGTCCGGTCCTCCATCCGGGTCCGCTACCTCGACGCTGAAGCCCTGCGAGGCGAGAAACTGGACGAACCAGCGGCCCATCTTGCCGCCGCCGCCGATGACGAGCACGCGCCGGCCGGAGCCCGCGCCGCGGGCCGCGACGCTCGCCTGCTCCTGGGTGGTGAGCGAGGACCTGATGAGGAGGCGCAGCAGCTCCTCGGCGAGCGCCGGCGACACGCCGACCTCCTGCGCCGTGGCCCGCGCGCCCTCGATCACCTCGCGCTCGCGCTCGAAATCGCGGGTGGGATAGCCGGTCGCCCGCTTCACGCGGGCCACCTCGCCGCTCAGGACCTTGCGCTCGCCGACCAGCGTGAGGAGCTGGCGGTCGATCTCGCTCAGGCGGCGGCGCAAATCATCCAGAGTCACCTCGTTCCGCGTCATCGGGCTGTCTCCGGCACGGAAGCCCGGGCTTCGTGCCGGGAGGATGTGCCGATATGTGAGTGGAGGCTTCCTTTTTATCGGCCCGGCGCGGCCACCGCAAGTGCGGGGCACAGTTCATCTTCGGGGTCGCGCGCGACGCGATGCGCAACTAAGATGTCGACATCATGCGACATATTGAGCTGCTGCCCCAGCCTCTCCCGCCGGAGCCCCTGGTCGTCCTCAACCGCTGGATGGCCGAGGCCTGGCAGCACCGGCACCAGCCGAACCCCAACGCGATGGTGCTGGCCACCAGCGATCCGGCCGGACGGCCCTCGGCGCGCGTGGTGCTCTGCAAGGAAGTGGTGCCGCAGCCGGGGTACCTGGTCTTCTATACCAATTACCTGTCGCGCAAGGGCCGGCAGCTGGCGGAAAACCCGCGGGCGGCGGCGGTGATCCACTGGGACGCGCTGCACCGGCAGGTCCGGATCGAAGGTCCGGTGCTGCAGGCGCCAGCCGCAGACAGTGACGCGTACTTCGCCTCACGCCCATGGCCGAGCCAGATCGGAGCCTGGGCCAGCTCGCAGAGCGAGCCGGTGGCCTCGCGCGAAGCGCTCCTCGAAGCCGTCGCCGCGACGGCCGACCGCTTCGGCACGCCCCTGCCCGGACAGCCCGCGGCCGAGAGCGACCTCGACGTCGTCATCCCGAGGCCGCCTCACTGGGGTGGCTATCACCTCTGGGCGGAGAGCGTGGAGCTCTGGGTGGAAGGCGAGGCCCGGGTGCACGACCGCGCGCGCTGGACGCGAGCGCTCGAGGAGCTGCCGACCGGCTTTTTCGAGGCCGGGCCCTGGACCGCGACGCGTCTGCAACCCTGACCGGCTTGCGGATCCCATCGATGCGAGAAGGGGGCATTCAGACGCGCCCGTGCACGCTCGCGGCCCGAGACATCGAGGTGACGGCCGGCGCCCGCCGGCTGGTCGCGGGTCTGTCGGTGGAGTTCGGCCCGGGGCAGTTCGTGGCGATTTTGGGGCGCAATGGCTCCGGGAAGACCCTGACGCTGCATACGCTCGCGGGGCTGCGGCGGCCGCGGGCGGGCGAGGTGTCCGTCGACGGGTTCGGCATCGAAAGCCTGAGCCGGCGGACGGTGGCGCTGCGCCTGGGCCTGCTCGCGCAGGATGTCGAGGAGTCGTTCGTCACCACGGCGTTGGAAGCGGTGCTGGTGGGGAGGCATCCGCACCTGAAGCTCTGGCAGTGGGAGACGGCCGAGGACGAGCGCATCGCGCGCGAGGCGCTGGTCGCGGTCGATCTCCAGGACTTCGCGGACCGGCGAACCGACACGCTCTCGGGCGGGGAGCTGCGGCGCGTGGCGGTGGCGGCGCTCCTGGCGCAGGAGCCCGCGGTGTTCCTGCTGGATGAGCCCTCGAATCATCTGGATCCGGCGCACCTGCTCGGGATCCTGGGCCTCTTCAAGGATCTCTGCTCGAAG
>DASZYK010000433.1:0-2123 GCA_035545455.1 Steroidobacteraceae bacterium | reverse complement strand
GCGAGAGCCGCGCGCGAGCGGCGCCGCGGAGGCGCGGCGGCAGATCAGCCTGCGCGCGAGCAGCTCGCGATGACCTCGGGGGCGCCCCGCCCCAGCTCGGTCTTCGGCTCGAACCCGAGCGACTCGCGCGCGGCGCCGATGTCGAAGGCGTTGTCGTTCTCGAAGAAGGCGAGCGTGCGCCTCGAGACCGGCGGCTCCGCGCCGACCACGGCGCTCATCTGCTCCGCGGCCCAGCCGACCGTCAGGCCGAGCCAGCGCGGGGCGTGAAACGCCGGGGGCGGCACTCCGGCCGCCTGCGCGAACTCGCCCACCATCTCCTCCACGGTCATCCAGCGGGGGCCCGCGATGTTGAAGGTGCGGCCGGCGATCTCCGGCCCCGCCGCGGCGGTGAGCTCGAGAGCCATCGACAGGTCGTCGATGTAGATCGGATGACGCAGGTTGTTGCCGCGGCCGATGAAGAAGAAGCGCCCTTTGCGCAGCGCCCGGATGAGCTTCGCCGTGCGCGGACAGCCCACCCCGTACACCCACGAGGGTCTCACGATCACGAGGTCGAGCCCGGTCCGGCGGGCGGCCTCGCGGGCGGCGCGCTCCCCGGCCGCCTTGGTGCGCTCGTAGTCGTTGTCGGGATTGAGCGGCGCATCCTCCGCGGCGGGCGGGTGCGCCACGTGTCCGTACACCCCGACGCTGCTCACCTGCACGACGCGGCGCACGCGCGCCGCAGCGCTCAGCTCGATGAGCTGCTCGAGCGCCCTGACGTTGACCGACTCGAACTGCTCGGGTGTCGCATGCACGTCGAGGTGCACGCTCGCCAGGTTGAATACCGTATCGACGCCATCGAGCGCCGCTGCGAGTCCCTCGCGCTCGCGGATGTCCTGCACCCGGAACTCGACGCCGCTCTCCCCGCGCCGCGCCGGGGGATGCACGTCGATGGCCCTGACCTCGAAGCCGCGCGCCGCGAGGTAGGGCGCGAAGTGCGAGCCCACGAAGCCTGCCGCGCCGGTGACGAGCACCCGCTTCATGACTTTCGCGCCGAGACGGCGACGGCATAGCCGCCGCGCCCGGGGATCAGCTTGTCGAAGAGCGAGAAAAGATACATGAAAGGATAGATCAGCGAGTACATGCGGTACTCCTTGCGCACGGCCTCGAGCTCCTTGCGCGAGGTCGGGGCGATCGTGCCCGCCATCACCGGCGGATGCTCCTTCTTGCGCGCGAGCACCTTCACGTAGCCGAAGTTGATCGCGAGCTCGGCGAGCTCGGTGAAGAAGCGCGCGTAGCCGCCGCTCGCCACGGGGCGCATGCCGACCGAGCGGAACATGCCTTCGAGCTCGCGAATGCGGTAGCCCTGCACCACGTGGCCGTAGGTGGCCGGCCCCATCCCGACGATGCGCTTCAACACCGCCACCGGCAGACGCGTATCCCCGTTCGGCGTCGTGATGATCGCGAGACCGCCGGGCGCGAGCACGCGGCGGATCTCGCGGTTGAGGCCGCTCACGTCGGCGAAGTGCTCGTGCACGTCGATCACGATCACGACGTCGAACGCCTCGTCGGGGAAGGGAAAGCGGTTGATGTCGACGTGCGCGACCGGATCGCCGAGGAACTCCGCCATCTCCTCGATCCCTTGAGGATACACCTGGCCCCAGCTCCACCTGCCGCCGGCGGCGCGGAAGTGATGGTTCATCGCGCCGTTGTTGTCGTGTCCGGAGATGAGGAGGCAGCGCTCGCTCTTCACCGGGCCGAGGAGCCGCATCAGGAGCTCGACCTTCTGCCGCTTCTTGAGTGACTTCGCATACATCTGCAGCTGCCAGGGCGTGCCGCCGGCATTGGGGGACGGCGCGGCGCAGGGGCTGCCGGCGAGGGGGCTCGTGCTCGTCATGGGGGTGGCTCCTTTTTTCTGTCAGGCGGCGGCGGGCTCGAGGTCGCACACCAGGGGCCCGCGGAAGGCCGCGAGCTCGCGCGCGGCCTCATCCACCTGGGCGCCGGTCTCCTTGGTGCTCCAGCGCAGCTCCCGGGCGAGCGTCGCGGCGCAGGCGGTGAGCGCCTGACGGTCGAGCGCGCAGCTGATGTAAAGGGGTGTGCGGCGCATCACCACATCCGCGAGCCGTACGGCCATCTCCGCGCGTGCC
>DASZYK010000432.1:0-6975 GCA_035545455.1 Steroidobacteraceae bacterium | reverse complement strand
CCTCGAGGCTCCTCGCGCCGTGGCCGGTGAGAAAGAGCTTCAGCATCTCATCGAAGAGACGGGCCGGCGGGACACCGCCCAGCAGCTCGCGCAGCCGCCCGATGGGCTCCGCGGTCTCCGGGTCGATCCCGAAGCCGAGCTTCGCCTCGAAGCGCGCCGCGCGCAGCATGCGGACCGGGTCCTCGCGAAAGCGCGTCTCGGGATCGCCGATCAGCCGCAGGCGCCTGGCGGCGATGTCCTCCACCCCGCCGACGTAGTCCCAGATCGAGAAGTCGGCGATGTTGTAGTAGAGAGAATTGGCCGTGAAATCGCGGCGCCAGACGTCCTCGTCGATGGTGCCGTAGACGTTGTCCCGCAGGATGCGTCCCGTCTCGTCGAACTGGCGCTGAGTGTCGTCTTCTTCCAGCTGCCTGCGGCCATATCGCTCGGCTGCCGGGCGCGCCTCTCGAGGAAGCCGCCTCTCCGCATCCGGGGCCGCCTCGAGCTCCACGTCCCCCGCCGTCTCGCCCGCGATGCCCATATCCGCAGGACCGCCTGCCTGGTCAGCGAGCGCCGTGCCCTCGTATTCGGCCGGCTCATCGAGCTCCGGCGCCTCGCCATCCTCCGGGTCGGCGTCCGCAAGCGGCTCCTCCCCCTGGGAGGGCGCGCTGGCGGCCCGGAACGTTGCGACCTCGATGATCTCCTGGCCGAAGAAGACGTGAGCCAGCCGGAACCGCCGCCCGACGAGACGGCAATTACGGAATAGCCGCTTGACCTGGTCCGGGAGCGCGTCCGTGGCCACGTCGAAGTCCTTCGGCTCCAGGCCCAGCAGGAGGTCCCGCACGCACCCCCCCACCAGGAAAGCCTGAAAACCGGCATCCCTCAGCCGGTACAGCACCCGCAGCGCGTTCTGCGAGATATGGGCGCGGGAAACGGTGTGCTCCGCCCTGGGAATGACGCGGGGCTTGGCCATGGGCGCCACAATGGGCGCTGGGGAAGAGTTCAATTCGTGGCTTTCGGCTTGAGCATTGGACACAGCCCCCTATAATACCGCGCTCCTGATCCCGGCCCAGAAGCCATCGCTCCCTTCGTCTAGAGGCCCAGGACATAGCCCTCTCAAGGCTGTAACACGGGTTCGAATCCCGTAGGGAGCGCCATAGAAACAAGGGTCCGTGGCAAATGGTCTATTCCGGGCGCAGGCGCGATTCAAATTCGACGGACAGCACCAACTCCATAGTTATGAAGCGTCGATACATCCTCCAATACGGCATCAATTCCAGTATGTAGGATATTCATGACCTGGTGGGCATGAAAAGCCCGATGGCGTCGCTTCGCTCCCTGTACTCTGAGTATGTCCATGTCCACCAGCACGGCAACGGCCGCATTCGCAGCCGGGAAGGAAACATTCAGCCATTTAGCCAATGCATTGACGGTGACCACAGGCTGACCGAGCAGGAGCTCGGCAAGGCGCCACACTGCAGCATCCTTGCGGGTACGGCGCTCCTCGAGGCGTTCGCGCCACTGGTCGGCGATACTTCGCAGCTCGCGCAGCAGATGCACGGTGTGGCGACACGAAGCTATCGTGCATTCGAGAAACAACTGGACCCAGTCCGACCAGCTCAAGTTCATCTGGACTGCCAGGAGCGCATCGTAATACTCCCGCTGGCGAACCTTGAGAAAGGTTGCCAGATGGATCGGCGGGTCCCCGTCCGCGAGGAACATCAGGGGAAGCAGGATCCGGCCCACGCGTCCGTTGCCATCGACGAACGGATGAATGGCCTCAAAATGAGCGTGAACAATCGGGGCACGGGCCAGCACGCCGAGCCTGAAATGACTCTCAGGATCGGGTTCGTTGCGGATGAACCTATCCAGTCCAGCCATCAGTCGAGGCACTTCCGCAGGCGGCGGTGGGATGAAGCGGGCGTTCTCCATCTTCAGCCCGCCGATGTAATTCTGGACCTCGCGAAATTTCCCAGGGACTGCGCGCGATTCTCCGGCCATGAGCTTGCCGTGCAGCGAACGGATGAGGCGGGTGTTCAGCGCATCGATTCCCGTTGTCCTCACTTCGGCGACGCCCAGCATATACGCGTGGAGATAGTTCAGGGTCACGTCGGCATCCGAATCTGATTCCGCGTCAGGCGTTCCGGCCTCTATCTCGTGCAACAGCAGCTCGTCGAACTGAGTATGTGTCCCTTCGATCTGGCTGCTATCCACCGCCTCCCGCCGGTTGAGCATATGTATGAGCAATTCCGCGTAATGCGGGGCTGCGGTGATGGCATCGGCAAGCACCTGCATCTCCCGCTGCGCCAGTGGCAGGAGAGGTGAATCGATTGCAGCGAACGCTGGATCGGGCGGTACCACGGCATAGCATCCGGAGTGCCCCGGCACGGGTACGGCCGTGGCTCTGAGCGACGGGTGCAGATCAGACTTCTTCATCTGGAGAAGCCTTTAATGGGTCAAGAGTTATTTAAGGATACTGGTATCATCCTTTAATATGCAAGCTCTGATTGAAGGTACTGCATGGCGGGCAGGCTTCTGCACGGGATAGATGCGAATTACCTGGGTGCAGCTTGCTTCGCCCGGAGCGCCACTGGCCTATCGAGGCTGTAACACGGGTTCGAATCCCGTGGGGAGGCTGTTCAGGTGCCGGTCTGACTAACGCTGCATGTAGCGGGTCAGCACATTGGCCGTCACGCGCTCCACCATGGGATCGCGCCTCGAGAGCGCCGCCACCCACTCGCAGCTTCCGGCGTGGAACACTTCGCCCCGGCCGCGCGCGAAGCTGACGATCATGCCTGCGCCCCGCTTGACCCGATCGACGGCCGGGTCGCCGCTGTCACCGAGCAGCATCTGCGCCACGTACTTCGCATCGTCGTCCGAAAGAAATCGATCGTCGAGCGGCACCGCGGTGCGCTCTTCCTTCAGAGACGCCATGCCGAGCGCCAGTATCTCGAGTCCCTCCGGCGCGCCGCTGTTCCCGGTCGGCTCCGGCAAGCCGCCGCGGATCACGTAGTCGAGGCCGTCCACCTCGTACCCGAAGGCGTGGCCCTCCGTTCCGAGCAGGTCGCCGTAGCACAGTCCCGTGCCGGCAAAGGCCCAGTGCTCGGGGCGGTAGACCGGGAATCCGCGCACGCCCCGCGGCGCGCAGCCGCCCCAGCCCGCGTAGAGACCCTGGGTTGCGTTGAGGCCGAAGGTCGATGCTCCCGGCCGTCCGGTCTCCGGGGCTTCCCACGAGCCGGAAGTGCGCGACGGGTCGGCGGATCGGTAGACGGGGTCCTCGGCGCGTGCCCGGTACTTGTAGCAGACCTGCGCCTTGCCGGCCCGCTCGAGCCGGATCTGCCACATGAAATTTCCTGCGAACCGCGCTACGCGTCCGCCGCGCTCGACGTAACGATCGATCGCATCGCGCATCTCCCAGGTCCAATACTCGTCGTGCCCGACGAACACGACGCACGGGTAGCCGTCGAGAATATCCGGATCGAAATGCAGCTCGTGCTGGCTCGCGAGATCGACCGCGAAGCCCGCGCCTTCCGCCCAGCGCAGGAAATGCCGGTCATAGCTCGCCCACCCGGCCGAGGCGTACTTGTTGGAGTAGCCGTTCGCGAACGCCCATTCCATGTGGGGATAGCGCAGTCCGGCCCCCGGCGGCGGACTCACCTCCAGGGGTACCCGCGGCGCATCTTCCGGCAGAGCCACGAAGCCGCGGCACCAGGGACGCTCGAGGCTCACGGTGGTGGCGTACTGATTGCGCTTCGGTCCCGTGATGCCCTGATAGTGATTGGATCCTCCCCAGGTGTTGTACGCGGTCCAGGTCGCCGATGCGGCCACCTGCAGGATGCGATGCTCTTTTGCGCCCGCGAGCGGGCGCACGATGAAAAGATGCTGGGCGCAGAGCTCGCCTTCGGTGCCCTGGGCCGTAAGGGTGATTCGATAGGCACCGGAAGGCCAGTCCTCACCGACCCTGAACTCGAGCGAGGGCGTCCAGCCGCAGCCGGTCACGGAGCACTGCTCGGGCGTGTCCTGCCAGCGGGCGCCGCGAATCTGCCGCTCGAGGACCGGACGCGCGCTCGCGCCATCGCGCATGATCTCGAGCCGACAGGTCTCGACCGTGGAGCATACGTACAGGCGCACGTTCGCTCCGGGCGCGTAGGCAATCGCATCCGTGTAGCACCAGATCTCGCCCCGGCCGCCGCCCATGCCGGGGCGCTCATAGCGGTGGCCGAAGACCGCCTCGTGCCGCTGCGCGGCCGTGAGGCCGTAGTCCGGAAATCGACTCATGCGGTCGCCCGCCCCGTCACCCGCTCGCTCGGGAGCGCCTCCGGCATATGTTAGAGTCGTCGGCTGGGGTCTGCAGCACTATCCGTCCCGGCGAGCGACCTTGATCGAGCAGCACACGATCTATCAGATTCCGCTCGATGAGCGGCATGGCACGCCAGGCCAGCTGTTCACCCTGTGGTTCGGCGCGAACCTCAACGTCCTCACCGTGGTCACCGGAGCTCTCGCGACCACGATCTTCCATCAGTCCTTTCTCTCCGGGGTGATCGCCATCCTGGTCGGAAACCTGATCGGCACGGTCTTCATGGCGCTGCATGCGGCTCAGGGTCCGCGGCTCGGCGTGCCGCAGATGGTCCAGAGCCGCGGCCAGTTCGGCGCCAGAGGAGCCGGATTCGTGGTCGCGCTGGTGGCGTTCATGTACCTGGGATATGCGGGCACCGCCTTCGTGACGGGCGGGCAATCCCTGCACTTCATCCTGCCCGCGCTCGACCCGCAGGCGGCGATCGTCGGCATTGCGGCCCTCAGCCTCGCGGGCGCGATCTTCGGCCACGATCTGATCCATTTCTGCACGCGCATGATGACTTACGTGTCGGGCAGCGCGCTGCTGCTGTGCTATCTCTGGCTGCTCTTCATCACGCCGCTTCCGGGACACTTTCTCACCCAGGGCTCCTTCTCCGCGGTCGGCTTCTTCAAGATGGTCTCCATGGGCGCGCTGTGGCAGCTCGGCTACGCGCCTTATGTCTCCGACTACTCACGTTATCTGCCTCCGGATTCAGGGCCGCGGCAGGCGTTCTGGGCCTGCTATTGGGGCACGGCGCTCGGGGGCGTGCTGCCGATGATCCTCGGCGCGATGATCGGGCCTGCGGTCACGGACGGTAACGTGATCACCGCGATCGCGCATCTCGTCGGGCCGGTGAGCTGGTGGATCACGCTGCTCCTCGCACCCGGTGTCGCGGTCGCCGGCGCGATCTGTCTCTACGGAGGCGCGCTCGCGATCATCACATTGGGGCACACACTCACCCCGCAGTGGCGCATTACCCATCGCGCGCGCATCGCGCTCGCCTCGGGACTGTTCCTGCTCGCCCTCCTCATCAGCATCGCCGGCGCGTCGAACTTCCTCGCTCTCTACAGCGAGTTCAACGAGCTGCTCCTCTACCTGCTGGTACCATGGACGGCGGTGAATCTCATCGACTATTACCTGATCCGTTACGGCGACTACCACGTGCCCTCGTTCTTCGCTGCGGATGGCGGCGTCTACGGCCGCTACAACGTGACGGCTCTCGCCTGCTACCTGGCGGGGATCCTGGTGCAGGTCCCGTTCATCGCGGCCGACTTCTACACCGGCCCCCTGGCGCGGGCATTCGGGGGCGTCGATCTCTCGTGGGTGGCAGGCATCGCCGTGGTGGGTCCGCTCTACTATCTGGCGGTGCGCTCGCTCAAGCGCCCGCTATTGCCCGAGCGCGGCATCTGAGTCCTAATAGCTCGATGGCCCGGCAACCATCGCAGGCGGCGGACTGCGCTCCCGAGCGCCAGACGGTGCTGCACAGCTGGTGCATTCAGACCGAATGGAACGCGCCGACCGTGATCGGCGGTGAAGGCGCGCGGCTCTTCACCGCCGACGGCCGCACGATCCTCGACATGTCGAGCCTCGCCGAGTGCTCGAATCTCGGCCATCAGCATCCGCGCGTCGTCGCCGCGATCCGCGCGCAGGCGCAGCAGCTGTGCTTCGTGACCAGCGCCTGGGGCGCGGAGCCGCGCGCCCGGCTCGCATCGCTGCTGCTCGATGAGGCGGGCTACCCGGGCGGCCGCGTGTTTTTCACCTTGGGCGGCGCGGATGCCAATGAGCATGCGGGCAAGTTCGCGCGCGCGGCGAGCGGCAAGCCGCGCGGCTGGGTGATCACGCGCGAGCGCTCCTACCATGGGGCGAGCTACGCCGCGATGGCGCTGTCGGGAGATGCCCGCACCGCAGCGCAGGTCGACCCTGAAACGTTTCGCGTCGTGCGCGTGCCGCCTCCCTACGCCTACCGCTGTCCCTTCGGCACGGCGAGCGCACCGGAATGCGCGGCCGCCGCGGTGCGCCACATCGAGAAGGTGATCGGCGAGCTCGGCGCGCGCGACGTCGCGGCGGTGATGATGGAGCCGAACGCCGGCACCAACGGCATCGTCGCGCCCGATGAGTTCTGGCCGGCGCTGCGCGCCGCCACCCGTGCCTCGGGGACATGGCTGATCGCCGATGAAGTGATGAGCGCCTTCGGCCGCTGCGGCGAGTGGTTTGCCTGGCAGCGCCACGGAGCCGATGCGCGTCCCGACCTGATGACGCTCGCCAAGGGCCTCACCGGTGCGCACCTGCCGCTCGGCGCCGTGGTGCTCACCGCCGAGCTGGCCCGTGCCCTCGAGCCGCAGATGCTCATGACCGGCCTCACCTATTGCGGCCACCCGCTCGCCTGCGCCGCCGGCGTCGCGGCCATCGAGAGCTATCGCGAGGAGGCGCTGATCGAGCGCTCGCGCCGGCTCGGCGCCGCGATGCTGAAAGAGCTCGAGCGCATGCAATCCCGGCATGCCGTGATCGGTGACGTGCGCGGGGGGCATGGACTCTTTGCCGTGGCCGAGCTGGTGAGCGACCGCCTCACGCGTGAGCCGCTCGCGCCCTGGCCGCAGCAGCACCGCTCCCTCGCGCGGCTGCTGCAACGCGCCATGGATCGCGGCGTCTCCTTCGCCGCA
>DASZYK010000431.1:0-11748 GCA_035545455.1 Steroidobacteraceae bacterium | reverse complement strand
CCGTGGGAGCCCGCCTGACCACCGCCGGCAGACCGTTGCGGCTGCCGGCCCGCCGGGCCGGCGCCTCCCTGTCCTCCATTGCCGGAGGACGGCTGGGCCGAGCGGCGCTGTTGCCGTAGCGCGCGCTCGACCAGGTCGCGGTTGTGGCGGATATCCTTGTCCGCCGGAGCCTGCTTCAGCGCGGCGTCATACGCCGAGAGCGCGGCCTGCAGCTGTCCCGATCCGGCGAGCGCGTTGCCGCGGTTGTATTCGGAGTCGGCATCGGTGAAGGGGCCGAGCAGCTGCGCCGCCTGCCGGTAACGGCCGGCTTCGAGCTCGGCGTAGGCGCGCCGCCGCGGATCGTGGAAGCGGGCGGCGGCCTGCGCCGGCTCGCCGGCATCGAGCAGCGCCTGGCCTTGCTGATCCGGCGTGTGCCAGAGGTCGGACCAGACGGCAGAGGCGCTGCCGGCGCGCGCCGTTCCGGCCGCGAATGCCGCGCAGCAGAGTTGGAATGCCAGCAGCAGTACGGCGCGTGAGTCCTTCATACCCAACCCTTTCGCGCGACGAGCGCGGCCAGGAGAAGGAGCGCCGGCAGGAGCCACACGCCGTCGTTGAGCCAACTCTCGAGCCTCACGTGCGGTGTGGCCACACCCGAGCTCATCCGGTGCGAGCCGGCGGCGTGCAGGTGCGAGATCAGCTCGGGCAGCGCGCTCAACGGCACGAACCGGCCGCCGCCGGCGGCGGCGACCCGCTGCAGGAGGCCCGCGTCCAGGCGCGCCAACACGACCTGGCCGCGGGCGTCGCGGACGAAGCCGCCGTTGCCGTTCGGCTCCGGTGCGCCGCTGCTCGAGCCTACGCCCACGAGATTCACGGCGATTCCCTTGTCGTGCAACTGCTGTGCGGCGACCAGGGCGCGCGCCGGATCGGAGAAGCCATCGGTGAACACGACGACCTGGCGGTCCATCCCCGGGGATGCCCGCAGCAGGCGCGCCGCCGATTCGAGCGCGGGCGCGAGGCGATCCCCCCCTTCCGGCATCAGGCTCGGAGCCAGCGGCTGCGCCAGATTGCGGATCGTTGCGACGTCGCTGGTGAGAGGCGCGACCGTGTAGGCTTCTCCAGCGAATGCGATGAGCCCCACGCGCGCATCATGCGCCGCCGAGAGCAGATCGTCGATGCCGTACCGCGCACGCGCGATCCGGCTCGGCGGCAGATCCGCGGCATCCATGGAGGGCGACAGCTCGACCGCCACGATCCAGGCGGCGGGCGAGCGGTAGGCCGGCGTGATCTGACGCTGCCACGTGGGCCCGGCGAGCGCCAGGACGGCGAGCGCCCAGACGAGCCCGACGAGCAGCCAGGGCGAGCGCCCGGCGCCGCCTTCGCTCAAGCGCAACAGCGACAGCAGCTCGCCATCGAGCAGCTGCGGCCACGCGCCGTCGCGTCCGCGGCGGCGCGCCAGCCAGACCGCGAGCGCGATGAGCGGCGGCAGCGCCAGCAGCCAATAGGGATTGAGAAAATGGAAATGGCTCATGGGAGCCGCCCGGCCATCAGCCAGGCCGCGGGCACGCTGAGGAGCAGAGCGAGCGCCAGCGGCCAGGTGAACCATTCAGCCGCGGGCCGCAGCCACTGCCTGTTGCCCACGGTCGGCTCGAGATGGTTGATCCGGCGGTAGACCGCCTGCAGCGCCTCGGGACTCGCGGCGCGGAAATACTCGCCGCCGGTGATGCTCGCGATCTTCTTCAGCAGGCCGACGTCGAGGTCGGCGTTGCCGCTCGTGAGTCCGAAGAGCGACTGCTCCTCCGCCGCGCCCACCCCGATCGTAAATATGCGCAAGCCTGTCTGTGCCGCAAGCCGCGCCGCCTCGAGCGGCGGCATGACGCCGGCGTCATTGCCGCCGTCCGTGAGAAGAATGAGCACCGACTGGTGCACCGGGGCGCCGCCCGTGCGCTCGCGCTGGCGCAGCTCCTTGATCGCGAGTCCGATGGCATCGCCGATCGCCGTCTGCGGGCCCGCGACACCCACTACGGCCTCGTCCAGAAACTGACGCACGGTCGCGAGGTCCATCGTGAGCGGCGCCTGCAGATAAGGACGCGTGCCGAAGAGAATCAGGCCGATCTGATCGCCCCGCCGCTGATCGATGAAGCGGCCCGCGACGATCTGCACGATCTCCAGCCGGCTCGCGCCGCCCATGTCCTGGGAGGCCATGGAGCCCGAGCAGTCGATCGCCAACATGATCTGTCGGCCGCTCGTGGGCACCGGCAGCGGCTGCCCGAGCCACTGCGGGCGCATGGCGGCCAGCACGAGCAGCGCCCAGATCGCGGCCAACAGCGCCAGCATGCTGCGCGGCAGCGTCGCAGTCGCGGCCGGGGCGGCAACCGTCGCGGCGAACGGCAGGTACAGCGCCGAGCCACCCGGCTCCGCCGCGCGCCGCAGCCTGAGCACGATCCACGGCAGCGGCAGGAGAAGCGCCATCCACGGCCACGCGAGATGAAACATCAGCGCTTCTCCGGGCGTGATGCTCGGGTCCTGCGCCCCGCACGCCGCACGAATGCGTCGGCGCCTGAAATCCAACACTCGCGCTCGTCGCTTCCGCTGCCGCCGAACGCGTTGGAGAGCAACGACCGCCCCGCCTCGCCGGCGAGCGGCGTGCCGCCCTGTGCGGCGACGAACGTCAGCCAGGCATTGCCGGTCAGCCGCGCGGCTCGCGCGCTGCCAAACACCGCGACCGCATAGCGGCGCAGCAGGCTCTCGATGGCGCGCGCACTCGAGACCGCGTCGGAGTCCGCAGCGCGGATGGCGCGCAGCTCACGCAGCGCCGCGCGCCGGGTCCTGCGGTACGGATCGCGCCACCACCAGACACCGGCGGCTGCCCCCGCGACCAGCAGCGCCGCCAGCAGCCACCAGCCGGGAGCGGGCGGCCACCAGCCGGGGGGCGGCGGCGCGTGGGGCGGAGCGAGCCGTGAAAGCCAGTCCGGTGTCATGCCGCCGATTGCCGGGGTCGCAGCAGCGGCCGAAGGACGACCTCGACCGGCTCGCGCGTGTCGAGTCTCACGACCGGAGCCGCGACGCGCTGTGAGAGAGCGGCGATGCGCGCCTCACGCTCCCGCCACGCTTGCCGCCAACGATCGCGCACGCGCGCGCCCTCCAGGAGGCGCAGCCGGCCCGGCAGGCCGACGCGAAAGCGCCCGTCAGGCAAACCTTCCTCCTCCAGCGCGTCGGTGACCCAGAAGAGCCGCAGGTCGCTGTGGGCGGCGAGCGCCGTCCACAGGCTGACCGCCTCTTCCCGCAGGCCGGCGAAGTCGCTGACGGCGAGGATCAGGTTGCCCGGGCGCACGAGCGGCAGGAGCGCGCGCAGCGCCTCCTCCATGGCGAGCGGTGAAGGTTGCGCCGGCGCTCTCGGCTGGCATTGCAATAACGCATCGAGCAGCGGCAGCACCCCTGTTTGCCGGGCGCGAGCCGGCAGGATGCGGGTCTGCGCACCGTCATGGGCGATCACCGCGCCGACGCGGTCGCCGCCGAGCGATGCGACCCACGCGAGCAGCGCCGCGGTCCGCAGCACGAGCGCCGACTTCAATTGCCGCCGGGTCCCGAAGAAGAGCCCGGGCTGCAGGTCCACGAGCAGCCAGACGGGCCGCTCCCGCTCCTCGCGGAAAAGCTTGGTGTGCGGCCGGCCGCGCCGGGCCGTGACTCGCCAGTCGATGTTGCGGGGGTCATCGCCCGCGACGTACGGACGCACTTCCTGGAATTCCAACCCCCGTCCCCGCTGCGCGCTGGAATGGACACCGAGCAGCGTCACGCGAGTGGCCTTGCGGCCGTGCAGCGACAGGCCGTGTGCGGCGCCGCGCAGCGCCAGCAGCTCCGCGAGATCGGGAACGATCATGGCGCCGGGACCCGGGTCAACAGCTCCTCGATGCAGGCCTGCGCCGTCACGCCGCGCGCCTGCGCGGTGTAGTCGAGCAACAAGCGGTGGCGCAGCGCATCGGGAGCGATCGCCTGCACGTCCTCCGGCGTCACGAACTCGCGCGCATCGAGCCAGGCGAGCGCCCGTGCGCCGCGCTCGATGGCGATCGCCGCCCGCGGGCTCGCGCCCCAGCGCAGCCATTCGCGCAGCTGCGCGCTGTAGGGCTCGGGCCGGCGCGTGGCATCGACGAGCGCCGCGATGTAGTCCGCGACCGGCTCCGAGAGCGTGAGACCGAGCACCTCGCGCCGCGCCGCGAATACCGTCTCCTGCGAGATGCGATGCTCGGGCGGCGGCAGCTCCCGCCGGGTGATCGCCTCGCGCCGCGCGAGCGCCATGATCTCCAGCGTGGTGGCGCGGTCGGGATAGTCGACGCGGGTGTGCAGCATGAACCGGTCGAGCTGCGCCTCGGGCAGCGGATAGGTGCCCTCCTGCTCGATGGGATTCTGCGTCGCCATGACCAGAAAGAGCTGCGGCAGGGGGTAACTCGCCGCCCCGACGCTGATCTGTCCCTCGGCCATGGCCTCGAGCAGCGCGGATTGCACCTTGGCCGGCGCCCGATTGACCTCATCGGCGAGGATCAGGTTGTGAAAGAGCGGTCCACGCTGGAAGCGAAAGACGCCTTCCTCCGGCCGGTAGATGTCCGAGCCGGTCAGATCGGCCGGCAGCAGATCGGGAGTGAACTGCAGGCGCTGGAAGTCGGCTTCGAGCGCGTGAGCGAGCGCCTTCACGGCGCGCGTCTTGGCGAGACCCGGCGGCCCCTCGACCAGCAGATGGCCGTCGGCGAGGAGCGCGATGAGCAGGCGCTCGACCAGCGCGGTCTGCCCGATGATCTGACTGCCCAGGTACTCGCGCAGCCGCAGGACGGCGGCATGGGCGGCGCTGGCCGTGGGGGCAGTCTTCGCGGCCATGGGGATCGAGCCAGCAGTCATCGTCGGTATCCTCGCTTGGGTGCATGGAAGCGGTAGCACGCCCGGGTCCGCTCGGGATCGTGCAGCGCCTGCGCTGCGGCCGCCGAACCGCAGCTCCGATCCCGCTTCGCCCGGAGCCGGGTTGACCACGAGCCGGCGGCTCGGGTTCCGTGAACATATTACCCCGGAGAGCCGTCGCTTACCCCCGCCCGGCGAGGCGGGTGTAAATTCGCCGTACGCGAATCACTCTCTGCACCGACATCGGCTTAACCGTAAGGAGGAGAGACATGAGCGCAGTCCTTCTGGCCGTGTTCAATGACCTCGACAGCGCCGAGCAAGCCCGCCTCGCGCTGTTCCGTGACGGCTTCCCGACCGACCGCGTCGAGCTCACCGCGCGCAGCGCGCCGGGCCGTGCCGCGAGTGAGCCCGCTCTCTCGCCCCACGATCGGTTCGCGCTTTACTTCGGCACGCTCTTCGGGAGCGCCGACGGGTCGCGGCAGGCGCATCGCCTTGCGGACAAAATCGAGGGCGGCGGCGCCGTCATCACCGTGCTGCCGCGAGGAGACATCGAGGTGAAGCGCGCGGCGGAGCTGCTCGGACATGCCGATCCGGACGAGCTGCTGGACCGTGACCTGCAGGATCGGTCGTGGGAATTCGCAGCCGCGCCGCGCGATCAGCCGTGGGTCCGCTCCTTCTGGGTCGAGCCACGGCCGGACGCGCCGCACTGCGTGTACTGCCGGCTCTTCCCCGGGAGCGCTCACGAGTCGCATTGAGCGTCGGGCGCGCATTTCGCCTGCGCGCAGCTCGAGCCCGTGAGGTCAGGCGGTCAGACGCCGCTCGGCCAGACTTGCAAGCAGCGCGGCGCCCGCCGGGAGCGCCTCGTCGTTGAAGTCGAACGCCGGATGATGCAGCGACGGGCTGCGGTCTCCTTTGCGGCTGCCCACCCAGATGTAGGCGCCGGGCACCCGCTGCAGCATGAAGGCGAAGTCCTCCGCGGTCGCTGCCGGCGATTCCGCCCGCAGGGCCTGTCCAAACAGAGCGGCCGCCGCATCCAGCGCGTGCTGCGCGCACGCCGGGTCGTTGACGGTTGCGGGATAGATGCGCACGTACTCGAGCGAGGCGCTGCATCCAGCCGCTCTGGCGGTGAGCTCCACCCACTCGCGCAGCGCCGCTTCGAGCTTGTCCTGCACCGCGGCATCGAAGGTGCGCACGGTGCCGGCTAGCTGTACCTCCGGCGGCAGCGCATTGTGCGAGGTGCCCCCCTGGATGCGGGTGATCGACAGCACCGCGGTCGCCGCCGGATCGATGCGGCGCGAAACGAGCGTGTGGGCGCCCGTGACGATCTGCGCGGCGCAGAGCACGGTGTCGGAAGCAAGATGCGGCAACGCTGCGTGTCCGCCTGCCCCGCGCACCGTGATGGTGAAGCGATCGGAGGCTCCCATGATCGGCCCCGCGCGCGTGGCAATGGTGCCGGCCGGCAGCGTCGGCCAGTTGTGCAGCCCGTAGACCTCGGCGCAGGGAAAGCGCTCGAAGAGGCCGTCCTCGATCATCGCCCTGGCGCCGGCCAGCCCTTCCTCGGCGGGTTGGAAGAGCAGATGCACGCGGCCGTTGAATCGCCGCGTCTCCGCAAGGTAGCGCGCCGCGCAAAGCAACATCGCGGTGTGCCCGTCGTGTCCGCAGCTGTGGGCAACACCTGCGTTGACGCTGGCGTGCGGCGCGCCGGAAGTCTCCTGGATCGGCAGCGCATCCATGTCCGCGCGCAGGCCGATCGCCCTGTCGCCGCCGCCGGCGGCGATCACGCCGACCACTCCGGTCCTGCCGATGCCCTCATGGACCTCGATGCCCCATTCCCGCAGCAGCTTCGCGACCACCGCCGCGGTCCGCTTCTCGCCGTAGGCGAGCTCCGGATGCCGGTGCAGATCGCGGCGCACTTCGCGCATCTGCACCGCCAGCTCGTTGATGCGGGCGAGGAGCGGGGACGGCTGTGTTGGCGCGGAGTTGCTGGGGCTCATCGAGATCACTCGCCGCAATCCAAAAGGAGATTGTGGCACATCGGCGATCGCCGCCGAAATCCGCCTCGAGTCCCGCGGCCCTTCCTACGTCTGTGCGCCGTGGGCCCCGATGTGCGCGCCCTGGACAGTGCCAGGCTCCGCAATCAGCACCCGGCTCACCTTCGGGCCGACCCACCGCTCGATGTCATCGATCAGCGTGAAGCCCGCCGGCACGATGATCAGGGTGAGCGCGGTGGAGGTGATCAGGCCGCCGATCACGGCGATCGCCATGGGGGCGCGGAACTCGTCGCCGACCGCCAGCGCCACGGGAAGCATGCCTGCGACCATCGCGACCGTCGTCATGACGATGGGGCGTGCGCGCTTGTGGCCGGACTCGAGCAGCGCCGTCAGCCGGTCCTTGCCCGCGCGCATCTCCTCGATGGCGAAGTCGGCCAGCAGGATGGCGTTCTTGGCGACGATGCCCATCAGCATCAGGAAGCCGATCATCACCCCGAGCGACAGCGGCTCATGAGTCAGCCACAGGGCGAGCACCGCGCCGCCGAGCGACAGCGGCAGCGAGGAGAGAATCGTGATCGGCTGCAGCACGCGCACGAAGAGGAGCACGAGCACCGCGAACACCATGAGAATGCCGGTCGCCATCGCGATGCCGAAGTCGGTGAAGAGCTCGCTCATCAGCCGCGCGTTGCCCGTTTCCACGAGCCGCACGCCCTGCGGCAGATGCTTCAAGGCCGGGACGGCGTCAATCTCTTGCATGGCCGTGCCGAGCTGGATGCCGTTGAGGTCGGCATCGATGGCGACGCGCAGGCTCTGGTCGCGGCTGTGGATGCTCGTCGGTCCCTGCCCGAAGCGGACATCCGCCACCGCCTTCAGGGGCACCGTCCCTCCGCTCGAGGTCGGGACCGGGAGATTCTCCAGCGTGCTCAGATCCTGGCGCGCCGAGTTCCGCAGGCTCACGAGGATCGGCACCTGCCGGTCGGGAAGCGTGAACTTGGCGTCGTTCTGCACCAGATCGCCCAGCGTGGCGATGCGGATCGTGTCGCTGATGCTCGCCACCGTGACGCCGAGCCTCGCGGCGAGATCGAGGCGCGGACGGATCAGGATCTCAGGCTGCGGCAGGTCGTCTTCCGAGCCGACATCCACGATCCCGGGGAGCTGGCGCATCTGCTCCATCACGGTGCGGGCCGTCCGCGACAGCAATGCGAGATCCTCGCCGGTGAGATCGATCGTGATGGCGTGGCCGTCGGAGTCGCCGTTCTGGGTCTGGAAATACATGCGTGCGTCGGGGATGCCCTTCAGGAGCCCGAGCATTCTCTCCTGCCATTCCTTCTGGCTGACGCTGCGCTTGTCGTGCGGCAGCAGCGTGATATAGAGATTGGCGATGTTGAGCGAGCCGTTGTCGCCCACGGACTCGTCAACGCTCGTCACTTCCGGTTGACTCGCCACCATGCGGTAGGCGGCGTCCGCGGCCTTCCTGGTATCGGCGAGGTTCACTCCGGGGGGCAGCTCGATGTGCAGCGCGGTGTTGGCGGAGTCGGAATCCGGAATGAAGGATTTCGGCATGAGCATCAGTGCCGCCACCGAGACGGCAAAGAAGAGAATGCCGCAGCCGATCGTCTTCCACCGGTGCCGCACGCACCAGCGCAACACCGCGAGATAGCGCGTCATGATCGGCCCGTCGCCGTCGTGGTGCGCCAGATCGGACTTGAGGCCGTAGGCGGCGATCACCGGCGTCAGGAGCCGCGCCACCAGCAGCGAGAAGAACACCGCCGCGGCGACCGTCAGCCCGAACTGCTTGAAGTACTGACCGATGATGCCGCCCATGAAGCTCACCGGCAGGAACACGGCGATGATGGTGGCGGAGGTCGCGATCACGGCGAGGCCGATCTGGTCGGCCGCATCGAGCGCGGCCTGGAACGCGCTCTTGCCCATGCGCTTGTGGCGGACGATGTTCTCGATCTCGACGATGGCATCGTCCACCAGCACGCCGGATACGAGAGAGAGCGCGAGCAGGCTCACCTGATTGAGGCTGAAGCCGATCCACTGCATGAAGGCGAAGGTCGGGATGGCCGACAGCGGAATGGCGAGGGCGGAGATCAGGGTGGCCCGCACGTCGCGCAGGAACAGCCAGACCATCAGCACCGCGAGGATGGAGCCCTCGATGAGGGCGCTCATGGCCGAGTGATAGTTCTCCTTCGTGTAGGTGACCGTGGTGAAGGTCATGTTGATCGCGACGGCGGGGTACTGCTTGCGTATCTTGGCCAGCGCCTCCTCGATGCCGTTCAGCACCGCGACGTCCGATGCGCCTTTCGCCTGGAACACCCCGAAGGCGATGGCCGGCCGGCCGTTGAACAGGTCGAGGCTGCGGACCTCCGCGGCGCCGTCGCGCACATCGGCGATGTCGCCGAGCCGGGCATATCGGCCGCCCGGCAGCACGATCTGCGTGTCGGCGAGCTGGCGCACGGTGTCGGCTCCCCCCAGCACGCGGATCAGCTGCTCGCCGTTGCCGAGGTCCGCCTGGCCGCCCGGCAGGTCGATGTTGAGGTCCCGGAGCTGGTCATTGACCTGCGCGGCCGTGATGCCGAGCGCCTGCATGCGCGCCGGGTCGAGCTCGACGCGGACCTGACGGTCGACACCGCCGAAGCGGGAGACCTGGGCCACGCCCGGCACCGTCAGCAGGCGTTTGGTGATGGTGTTGTCGATGAACCACGACACCGCCTGCGGCGTCATGCCTGGCGCGCTGACGTCGTAGTACACGATCGGGCCGCCATCGACCCGCATCTGTTGCACGATGGGCGGCTGAATGTCGGGCGGCAGATCGACCTGCACCTGGGTGACCACGTTGCGCACGTCCGCCACGGCACGGTCGATCGGCGTGCCGATACGGAATTGCACGGTGACGTCGGCCGCGCCCTCCCTGGCGGTCGAATAGATATGGTCGATATCGTTGATGCTCGCCACCGCGGCCTCGACCCTGCGGACGATCTGGGTCTCGACCTCCTCGGGAGCCGCGCCCGGCTGGCTGATGTTGACCGTGACCACCGGGAAGGCGATGGGCGGATTCAGCGTGACCGGCAGCCTGATGAACGCCACCGTTCCGGCGAACAGCAGCACGGCGAACAGGACCATCGGCAGCACGGGGTGCCGGATGGCCCAGGCGGAGATGTTCTTCATGTGTTGGACGCCTGCTCGGGTGCGACACTCACTTTCTCACCGCTGTGCAGGAAGCCGCCGTCGATCGCGACGACCCGCTCCTTTCCGGTCAGGCCCTCGGCGATGACGACACCGGCGGGAACGACGTTGCCGACACGGACGTGACGGCGCTGGATCTTATCCCCGCGGCTCACCACGTACACGTAGGAGCCGTCGTTGTCCGACATGACGGCGGTCTGCGGGAGCACCGGCCGCTCCGCCTGGGCGACGGTGATGCTGCCGCGCGCGAATGCGCCGGGCCGCAGCGCCGGATCGGGAGCGAGCGAGATGCGCACCTCGCCGAGGCGGGACTGCGGGTCGATGACGGCGCCGAGCAGCCAGATGCGGCCGCGGAAGGGCCGCGGATAGCCGATCATGTACACGTCGGCTTCCTGCCCCACCTTGAGGTCCGCGAGATCCTGCTCGGCCACCTGGCCGATCATCTCCACCTGGCCCGAGTCCTCGATCTGAAACAGCGCCGGGCCGCCGGAGCCCGCGATCTGGCCGACCTCCGCATTGCGCGTGAGGACGATGCCGTCCACGGGCGCGACGATGCGCGTCAACGCGAGCTTCGCGCGCATGACTGCGAGCTGCGCGGACACCACTTTGATGTTGGCCGCGTCCATGACGTCGGTGGCGTGGAGCTTCTCGATATCCTGCGCCGACAGTCCGCCCGCGGGTCCGATGTCCGCGCCCCGCCGGTACTCCGCCGCGGACAACGCGGCCTGAGCGCGCGCCTGCTCGAGCGCGGCGGTCAACTGAGCGACCTGCGGCGCGAGCACCGAATCGTCGATCCTGGCCAGCACCTGGCCGCGCCTGACGTGGTCACCCACCTGCGCATAGACCGCGACGATCCGTCCCGTATCGCCGGAGTTGCCGATCGGCAACTCGTGCCGCGCCTCGATCGTACCGGTGAAGGTCACCTGGGCCGTGACGGGCCGTATCCCGGGAGTGATCACGCTCACGAGGGGAACGGAGGCCCGCGCCGCGAGCGGCACGACGGGCTTGGGCGCCGAAGCGCGGCTCATCCAGACGGCAGCCCCGACGGCGACCGCCACCGCAATGCCCGCGGCTCCCAACAGCCATTTCCGCCGGGGCCGGCCCCGCACCGGCTCGAACACCAGCACCCTGCTCTCGGCTTCTTCTTGCGGCTGAGCTCCCATGAGGCCTCCTAGATCAGTCCGACACCCTTCGGTACGCGCACGACCACCGTGCCGGCGATCTTGTCGTGCCATGCCTGATGCTCACGATCGACGGCGATCCAGATGAAACCGAGGCCTGCGACCACGAGCGAGAGAAAGCAGCCGAGGGCGCGGATGATCGCGGTTCCCCAGTCGAGCGGGCCGCCGCCGACGCGCACGACCTTCAGGTCGCAGACGATCCCGCCGACGGTGGTCCCCTTCAGCTTCCACATGATGGCTCCGTAGGTCGCGAGCAGCAGCAGCAGCCCGTCGGACCCGTGGTGCAGCAGCCAGCCGAGCGATATGGCGACGAGGATGAAATCGATCAGCAGCGCGAGCATCCGAATCCAGAATCCCGCACGCGGCAATGCTGCGATGTCGAGCATGTCGGCTGCGGCCCCGGCCGGCGGCGGCCCGGGCGGCATCGACCCGGGCGGCGGTGGAGGGGGCGGCGCGCCGGCGGCGGCTGCTTCGGCCGAGCCACCGGCCTCACCCGTGGCCGACCACGACGGCTGCGGGCC
>DASZYK010000430.1:0-5126 GCA_035545455.1 Steroidobacteraceae bacterium | reverse complement strand
TCCCCGCCGTGTTCTTCTTCTGCGGCGGACTCTACCACACGGGCGCGGCCGCCGCCCGAGCTCGTCGGGCGGCGGCGGGGCACGGAATCAGGTGCCGGTCGGATCCGCCGCCGGCGCGTGGGCGGGTTGCGCCACCGCCCCGGGGCCGGAGGCGGCGGAAGCGCCACCGCGGGAATCGTCGGGCTTGTCGCTGCCGGATGCTCCGTCGTCTATGCCGGAGAGCATCTTGTCGAACTCGGCGTCGGTCATTGGCAGGTCCGTCTTGCCGTCCCAGGTGGAGCCCTCCGGCAGCGTGTTCTGCACCAGGCGCGCACCGGCGATGACTTGCGTAAGACCGTCGCCGCCGCTGCCGTCGACGGGCTGGCCGACGCCCGACACCGGCACCGGCACGCCGACCGGAGCGGCAACCAGCTGCACGGCGCGGCTCCAGTCGATCTTCTCGTGGCGCCGTTGGAGGTCCTTCAGTTGGGCGCGCGTCAACGTGCGGGCGAGAAGCCGCCGGGCCTGCTTCGTCCACGGGCGCGTGTCATCGCCCAGCGGCCCGGACGACTGCATGTAGAGACGCCCGTCATTCCAGCCGAAGACGTACGGCTGGTTCACCACGCGAACCTCGGTGCCGTTCGGCACCATCTTGAAGATCTGCGCGATGTCCTCGGGAAAGAGGTGAACGCATCCGTGACTCACCCGCAAGCCGACGCTGACCGGCTTGTTGGTTCCATGGATCAGGTATCCCGGCCAGCCGAGGTGCAGCGCGTAATCGCCGAGCGGATTGTCGGGTCCGGGACCCATGACTTTGGGCAGCCGGTCGCCTTCCTTGAGGTGCTCGGCGATGATCGAGGACGGGACATGCCAGACGGGATCCTTCTCGTGCCAGAGGACGCGCGTCACGCCTTGCGGTGTCTTCCAGCCCCGCCGGCCGATGCCGACCGGGTGGGTGATCACGATCTGCGGCTTGCCGCGCTTGTGCGGCGGGAAGTAAAAAAGCCGCATCGCCGCGAGGTTGATCACGATGCCCCGGCGTGGGGCGTCCGGAATGATGTACTGCGTCGGGACCACGACCGGTGTGCCGGCCTTGGGGATCCAGGGATCGACGTTGGGATTGGCGCGAGTCATCTCCCCGAGGCCGACATTGAAGCGCCGGCCGATGTCGCTGAGCGTCTCGCCCTTGCCGACCTTGACGATCTGCAGGGTGCCGATGACGTCCTGTCCGGGCTCCAGCACGAAGCGCTCCGTCTGCACCGGAAGGGGAGCCGCAGGCTCGGCGGGCGCGGCTTTCGGGGGCGCCGCCGGCGCGAATCGCGGCGGGGGCCGCAACAGCGAGCAGGCGGCGGCGGCGAGAGACAGGCACGCCGCCAGGGCGATGCGAGCGGGGGAAGACTTCATCGTCACCGGATTATGACATCCCGGCGTTGCTCTCGCTCCCCTGTCGGTGTTTGGCGACCGGTTGGACCCGGGTCCCCGCCGCTCGCGCCGGGGTCTCGGAGGCGAAAAAAACCCCCGGTCCGTGAGGACCGGGGGCTCGAAATGCGGACTTTCGATGAAGGGAAGGAAGTCCGCTAGGGGATACCGATTCCGCTAACGACTCAATGCAAACGCGCCCAGTGCAAAATCTTGATCTCGTCCGAGTCCAGATCGAAACTCTGCGCGAGCAGAGATCGCAGCTCGCGCGTACCGCCTCCGCTCTCCAGCGGATGCCGCAGCTCCACCACACCGCTCCATTCGTTCGAGGGCACCGCGCTCGGCGCTCGCAGGCTGCCTGTCACGAAGTGCGTGTAGTACTTGGTAGCCACGATGACAGCGTAGATTCGCCGCATGGCAGAGTCCGTGACCGGTTCCACAGAACACCCGGCTTTTGACAAAATCGACTTCATGGGACGATTCCGGGCACCCGCTCCCGCGGCTTCGAAATACATCACACCCGAGGGAGAGAAGCGGCTGCGGGAAGAGCTGGAGCAACTGTGGCGGGTCGAGCGCCCCAAAGTGACACAGGCGGTGGCGGAGGCGGCGGCTCAGGGGGACCGGTCCGAGAACGCCGAATACACTTATGGTAAACGCCGGCTGCGCGAGATCGACCGGCGGGTGCGGTTTCTGCGCAAACGCCTGGACGGCATGGTGGTCGTCGATCAACCGCCGGCGGACCGCAACAGGGTGTATTTCGGCGCCTGGGTGACCGTTGAATGTGCCGACGGCACTCAGTCACGCTACCGCGTCGTGGGACCGGACGAATTCGACCGCGAGCCTGGCTATATCAGCATGGACTCGCCGCTGGGACGCGCGCTCCTGCGTCGAAGCCTCGATGACGAAGTAACCGTCGAGCTTCCCGGCGGCAGCCGCGCGCTGGTGATCGTCGAGATCGACTACAGTCCTGTCACCACGCAACCCGCACGTTCTTGAACTGCCACGGATCGGTCTTGTCGAGGTCCTCGGGAAACAGGCGCTCGCGCTCGTGCAGCGGTGTCCAGTCCGTGTAGCGGCCGACAACCGGCCCCAGGTACGGCGTGCAGACCTCCAGGTTGCGGCGGAAGTCGATCTCATCGGGCTCGACGACGCCGCAGTTTGGATTCTCCATCGCCCATACGACGCCTGACAGCACCGCGACCGTGACCTGCAGGCTGGTGGCGTTGTTGTGCGGGACGAGCTTGCGGGCTTCCTCGATCGAGAGCTGCGAGCCGTACCAGTAGGCGTTCTTTCTGTGGCCGGCGAGGAGAACTCCGAGCTCGTCGATGCCGCTCTCGATGTCGTCCATCAGGATCCGCTGCCGCTCCTGCTGCACGTAGTTCCGGCCAGCCAGCTCGTGAACCGACATGACGGCGGCATCGCACGGATGATAGGCGTAATGCACCGTGGGGCGGTAGACGACCTGGGCGCCGTCGCGGACGGTCAGGTAGTCCGCAATCGAGATGGACTCACCGTGCGTGATGCAGTATCCGTGGAAGTGGCCGGCGCGCGGGGTCCAGGTGCGCACGCGCGTCCCTGCCCCGGGCTGCATGAGGTAGATGGCCGCCATGCAACCGAAGTCGTGCCGCTTGCCGTCGCGCGGGAAATTGCGCTCGTGGGTTCCCCAGCCCATCTCGCTCGGCTGCGAGCCTTCGCTCACGAAGCCGTCGATCGACCACGTGTTGACGAACTCGCCGGCCTCCTTGGGCACGCGCGAGACCTGCGTGTCGCGCTCGGCGATGTGAATGGCCTTGACGCCGAGCTGGCGTGCGAGCTCGCCCCAGTCGGCCCTGGAACCGGGCTTTCCCGCGTCCACCTGGGTATCGGCGGCGATATCGAGCAGCGCCTGCTTGACGAAATGCGATACCAGCCCCGGATTGGCGCCGTGCGTGAGCACCGCGGTCGGCGCGCGCGCATTGCCCGGGCGCAAAGCCAGCGCTTCCTCGCGCAGAGCGTAGTTGGTCCGGCGGCCCGCCGGGACGGTCGGGTCGGTGTACCCGCCCGGCCAGGGCTCGATGCAGGTATCGAGGTACATCGCGCCCTTCTCCCAGCAGAGCTTGATCAGCGCGATGCTCGACACTTCCACGGAGACGTTGATCAGGAAGTCGCCGCGTCCGAGCAGCGGGTTGAGCACCCGGCGGAAGTTCTCGCGGGTGAGGCGCTCCTTGATGAAGCGGATGCCGTAGCTCCCGGCCTCGGCGTTGCCGCGGTCCTCCGCGGTGACGATCGTGACGCGCTCCGGCGCGATGCCGATGTGCCGGAGGATCAGGGGGAGCACTCCCTGCCCGATGCTGCCGAAGCCGACGATGAGGATGCGGCCGGGAAACTCTACGTGGATCTTGTGCTGGGTCATGATCCGCGTAGCGTACCAATCTTGGCAGAGCGCTTACACCCCGGCTTGGAAATCAAGTGCCGTCATTGGGCTGGCCGCGCAATGCCCGCCAATGAGGAGGATACGTGCGCTGGTAACCGGGGAGCGCCTCGATGCGCGCGACCCAGCGACCGAGGGCGGGATAGTGAAGCTCCACGGGCATGAAGCGGGAAGCGAGCTCCTGCGCCTCGGGCCGCTCCAGCGCGCGCTTCAGCAGCTGGAAGCCGGGAAAGATCACCATGTCGACAGCCGAGAAGCTCTCGCCGACCACCCATGCGGATTTCGACAGGCGGGCCTCGATCGTGCGCGCCTCGCTCGCGGCCGCATGCATCGCGCGCGTAACCTCGTCGCTGCGCAGATCCGCGGTCCTGGCGAACACGGCCTGGATGATCTTCGAGACGTGCGGCTCGATGTACGCCTGGTACTCGCAGATCACACGCATGATGGTGCCGGCTTCCTCGGGGCTGCGCCCGAAGATCGGCGGGTCGGGATATTTGAGGTCGAGGTAGTAGAGTATGGCGAGCGACTCGAAGCAGACGTAGTCGCCGTCCTTGAGCACGGGCACCCGGCCGCGGGGATTCATGTGAAGCATGTGCGGCGATTTATGCTCCTGCTTGGAGAACTGCAGCAGGTGGCTCGTATAGGGCAGGCGCTTGTATTCGAGCGCGAGCAGCACCCGCCAGGCGTACGGGCTGCCGCTGCCCCAGTAAACTTCGATCGCCATTGCGGAATTGTAGCGAGATCGGGAGTCCTTCGGATATGCCTCAGGCGACGCTCATAACTCCGCGGCAGCTCGCCGCGCGGCTCGAGGATCGGGAACTGGCCGTCATCGACTGCCGCTTCGAACTCGCACGCCCGGACTGGGGCCGCGAGGCGTACGCGAGCGCGCGCATTCCGCATGCGCTCTACGCCCATCTGGACCACGACCTGTCCGGCAAGACCTCGGCTTGCACCGGCCGGCATCCGCTGCCGCCGGTCGATGCGCTCGCGGCGCGGCTGGGACAGTGGGGCATCGACGCGGGGGTGCAGGTGGTTGCGTACGATCAGGGCCCGGGTGCCCATGCGGCGCGGCTCTGGTGGCTGCTGCGCTGGCTGGGACACACGAAGGTCGCGGTGCTCGACGGCGGCCTTGCCGCCTGGCAGGCGGAGAAGCTGCCGCTCGACACCGCGCCCATCGTGGGGGAGCGGCCCGCACGAGCGCCCCGCCGCTTCGAGGCGCGGCCCGACGAGGAGATGGTGGTGACGACCGCGGAGCTCGAAGGTGTCGTCGCCTCGGGGCTGCTCGCCTGCGCGGACCTGGTGTTGATCGATGCCCGCG
>DASZYK010000429.1:0-4771 GCA_035545455.1 Steroidobacteraceae bacterium | reverse complement strand
GGCTCGAAGTAGTTGGCGAGCTCGACGCAGCGCGCATCCGGGCAGGCGTTGCGCGCCGCGCCCGCCACGGCCGGCGAGATGGCGACCACCGCGCACGCGCCGCTCACGCAGAAGCGCTCGATCCAGCGAAAGAGCGCGACCACGGAACGGCTGCGGCTGAATTTCCAGTCCGTGATCTGCAGCGGCAGGCTGGAGTGCATGTCGTACACGTAGGGGACCCGGAAGAGCGCGCCGAGTATCCGCGCGAAGAGGGCCGCCTCCTCGTGGGCATAGAGCGCATCGTAGCGCTCCCGGCAGAGTCGTCCGATCAGACTCGCGAAGAGGAGAGCGTCGAGCCACACTTTCCGCGCCGAGGGCCCGGCGCGCACCGTGCGGAAGAAATGCGGCCCGCGCGCCCGGAAGAGGCGCGCATTCAGGCCCGGCGGCGGCTCGCCGATCCCGTACGCGAGTATGTCGACTTCGTGCCCGCGCGCCAGCAGCTCGCGCGCGCGGTGATAGGCGCTGAGCGGCGTGCCTCTCGGGGCATAGAAGGCCTGCGGGATGATCTTGAGAATGCGCATGGGACCCTTGTCTTTGTTCTGTCGGCACCGGGCAATCGGTATATCCACCTATGCGCTCATACCCGCCAGTAGCTCACGAGCGCCGCGCCGCTCGCCGCCAACATTGCGCGGAACTGCGCCGACAGGAGGTAGTCGAGCTCGGTGCCCCTTCGGTGGCTTCCGGGCTTGGCCGCGTCGGCCTCTGCAGTGCCCGGGTGGCAGCAGATCTCGACCGGCGTCGAGTCGCCCGAGCGGGGACGCGCCAGCGGCGCGGAGCCGCTGCCGGCGAGGAGCTCCCGCAGGTCGACCGTATGCGCCGGCGAGCGCAGTTGCGCCCGCGCGAAGACGCGGGCGGCATGCCGCGCCGCGATCTCGCGCGCCAGGAGGGAGGGGCCGCGGACCTCACGCCAGCTCGCGAGCCGTGTAATTCTGACTCTCTCTATTCCAAACCGTGGCAATACGTTCGCAACCGCCGTGCACACGATCGGCAGTTGGTGCAGATGCTTGTGTCCGTCGAGGTGAGAGATCCTCACGCCGGCATCGCGCAGCATCGAGATCTGCGCCGCGACCTCCGCTTCGAGCTCCGGCAACGAGAGCTTCCCGGCGAGCGCCCTCACGGCGAGCGCGCGCTTGCGCAGAAATGCTCCATTGCGGTCCGTCAACGTCGCGCCCCCCGCGAGGGGCCGGCCCTCGCAAAGGTTGAGGTGCACTCCGAAGCTCGCCTGTTGCGCGAGCCCCGGGATCCGTCGCAGCGCTTCCATCGTGCCGGGCATGTTGACCATCACGGAAGTGCTCGTCACCACCCCGGCCTCGATCCCCAGGCAGATGCCCTCGGTGATCTGCAGCGTCTCGCCGAAATCATCCGCGTGGATGATGACTGGAAGGTGCGCTCGACGCTGACGGGAGGGTATGACCGCCTTTGTGTGTGTTCGAAGTGGGTGCGCCGCGGACACACTCCTGGGCTTAGCAGAAACCATTCCCGACCAGCCGTGATCCCGGCCCGGCGTGAGCCGCAGCTCTGCGGTAATGGCCCGCTGACCGGTGCCTGGGCCTGCATATTGCAGGTGCGGCGGAGTGTCAGACGAGCGAGCGCAGTCCCTCTCCCGATGAAGGCGACGCCCAAACATCCACCCGTCCGCGAGCCGTTGCGGTATCGCTGTGCGCGCGCCGCACGGGGTGTCAGCGGCATGCTCCGCACGCGCTACCCGGGGTTTCTCTTCGGGTTGCCGCTCGCCGCGGGCGAGATTCCCGTCTTCGTCTTTCATGACGTGGAGGTGGAGACCTTCACCCGGCAGCTCGAGTTCCTGGGCGCCAACGGCTATCGGACACTGTCGCTCGAGGAGTTCCTCGCCCTGAGCTCGCGCAAGAGCGGCGCGAGCGCGGCCCGGAGCGTGCTTCTCACGTTCGACGATGCGCGGCTCAATTTCCATCAGAGCGCCCTGCCCGCGCTGCGCGCCACCCGCTCGCGCGCCGCTCTCTTCGCTCCGACCCTGTGGATGGGCACCCCCCGGGCCGCCGCCCCGGAGCGCTTCATGAGCTGGGGGCAGCTGAAGGAGTGTGTCGAGTCGGGGCTGGTGGATGTCGCCTCGCACGCCCATCGGCACGCACTCGTGTTCGACAGCGACCGCCTGGCAGGCTTCGCCACACCGGCGCTCCTCGAGCGATATGACATCTACGACTGGCCGATGCGCCACGACGGGGGCCTCGACAGTCTCGGCCGGCCGGTGCCGGGGACGCCGATCTACGGGGCCGCGCCGCTCCTCTCGGCGCGGACCCGCTACCTCGAGAGCGCCGCCCTGCGGGAGGCCTGCATCGGGCTGGTCGAGCGCTCGGGTGCGGCCGAGTTCTTCTCCCGGCCCGACTGCTACTCCCGCCTGGCGAGACTGCACCGCTGCGCGTCCGCATCGCTCCGCGGGCGCTTCGCGCGCGAGGAGGAATTCGAGGCGCTGCTCGCCTCGGAGTTCGAGCTGAGCCGGGCCGCGTTCGAGGAGCACCTGGGCTTCGCGCCGGCCGCCATGGCCTATCCCTGGGAGCTCGGCTCGCCGCTCTCGGTGGCGCTGGCGCGCCGATTCGGTCTGCGCTGCCTCTTCGGCGTGGCGACCGACTACCGCCGGGCGCGGGCGTCCCGGGCGCGCCACGAGCCGCTGGCGGTCTTCGGGCGGCTGAAGTGCGACTGGCTCGAGCTTCTGCCTGGCCGGAACCGCGCACGCCTCCTGCCCGTGCTCGCGCGCAAGGTCGCCGGTCTCGGCCAGCAGCATCTGGCGCACTGACATGGCGGCGAGAACGATCGGTGTCATGGGGCGGCTGCTCGATCAGGCGGACGGTCTCGGGATCTATGCGCGGCATCTGCTGCAGCATCTCGTCGGCCTCGACGCCGGCTCGCGTTACGTGATCTTCCTCGCGAGCCCGGCGGCCCGCGGGCTCTTCGCCGGCCAGAGGAATGTCGAAGTTCGGGTGCTCGAGGCCCGCAGCCGCCTCCTCTGGGATCAGGTGCTCGTGCCGCGCGCGGCGCGCGCGGCCGGCGTCGACCTTCTCTTCAACCCCAAGTTCTCCCTCCCCCTCCTCTCCCGGATATCCGGCGTCTTCGTCCTCCAGAGCTGCGACTGGTACGTCAATCCGGGCAACTATCCCTGGTGGGACAACATTTACATCCGCGCCATGCTGCCGCTCTACTGCCGCAAGGCGCGGGCGGTCCTCTCGATCTCGCAGGCGGCGCTCGACGAGCTCGCCCGTCACGGGCTGAAGGTCCGCCGCGCGATCGTGACTCACGCCGGTGTCGGCCCGCGCTTCACGCCCGAGGCCGACCCCGCGGAGCTGCGGCAGTTCCGTGCCGACCATGCGTTGCCGGAGCGCTTCATCCTCACGGTCGCGCGCGTTCTTCACACCGGTCACGGCCGACTGCCGGAATACCCCGGAGGCAACAACGAGCGTCTGCTGCGGGCGTACCGCGAGTACAGGCGGGAGGCGCGCGAGCCGCTGCCGCTCGTCGTGGCGGGCAGGCGGGTGCGGGATTACCTGCGGGCGCGGGGCTTCGGCGCCGCCGACCTCGAGGGCGTGCACTTCATCGGCTTCGTGCCCAACGAGCGGCTGCACGCCGCCTATCAGCTCGCCGACTGCTTCGTGCTGGCAACGCTCTGCGAGAGCTTCGGGCTTCCCATCCTGGAGGCGCTCGCCACCGGGTGTCCCGCCATCGTGCCCAGCACGTGCGCCGGTCCCGAGGTCGCCGGCGTCGCCGCCCGGCTGATCAATCCCAGGAGCGAGGAGCAGATCACGCAGGCGCTGCTCGAGGTCACGGGCTCGGCGCCGCTTCGGCGCGAGATGAGCCTCGCGGGTCTCGAGCGCGCGCGCCGCTTCGGCTGGCCGCAGGCGGCACGGCGGGTGCTCGAGGCGTTCGATTCGGTGCTCTCGGCGGGTCCTGCGCAGGCGCGCCCCGAGGCGGTGCGGCGGTAAAGATCAGATGGTGGCAAGGGGATAAGGGGGCGTCATGTGCGGCATCTGCGGTTTCAACTGGAGCGATGACGGGCTCATCGAGAGGATGAAGGCCCGCCTGGTGCACCGCGGTCCCGACGACCACGGCACCTACCTGGCCGACGGTGTGTCGCTCGGCCACCGGCGCCTGAGCATCGTCGATCTGAGCGAGGCCGGGCGACAGCCGCTCTCGAACGAGGACGGGACCGTCTGGATCACCTTCAACGGCGAGATCTACAACCAGCGCGAGCTGCGCTCGCGGCTGGAAGCAAAGGGCCATGTATTCCGCAGCCGCACCGACACCGAGGCGATCGTGCACGCCTACGAGGAGTACGGCCTCGACTTCCCGCGTCATCTCACCGGCATGTTCGCGCTCGCCATCTGGGATGCGCCGCGCCGGCGCCTGGTGCTGGCGCGGGACCGGCTGGGACTGAAGCCCCTCTACTACACGCTGCGCGACGGCCGGCTGCGCTTCGCCTCGGAGATCAAGGCCCTGCTGGCCGATCCGACGCTGCCCAAGGCACTTCACCGCCAGGGGCTCCTCGATCTCCTCGGCTACGAGTTCGTCCCCGCCCCGGCGACGCTCTTCGAGGGCATCCACAAGCTCCTGCCCGGTTGCCTGCTCACGCTCGAGGCCGACGGACGCGCGCGCCTGAGCCGCTACTGGTCGCTCGAGCCGCGGCAGATCGAGGCCGGCGAGGAGGCGCTCGCCGAGCTCCTCGAGCGCTCCTGCGCCGAGCACACCATGAGCGATGTGCCCGTGG
>DASZYK010000428.1:0-1694 GCA_035545455.1 Steroidobacteraceae bacterium | reverse complement strand
AGCGCCGCCATGTACCTGGACGATGATCCGGGCGTCCTCGTGAGCGCATGTCTCTTCGGAGACGGCGCGGGCGCCGCGGTCCTCTCGGGCTCGCCCTCCTCGGGCCGCCGCCGCATCCGCTGGCAGGACAGCGAGTCCCTGCTCGATCCGGCGCGGCGCGAGGCGCTGATGTTCGAGCAGCGCGGCGGCATGCTGCGCAACGTGCTCACCCGTCCGGTGCCGCAGCTCGCCGCCACATACGCCTGTCAGGTGCTCGAGACCGTGTTGCGGCGCGCCGGGCTCGATGTCTCGCGAATCGCCGCCTGGATCATGCACGCCGGAGGGCGCGACGTGCTGCACGCGCTCGAGGAGCGGCTGCAGCTGCCGCCCCGCGAGCTGCGCCACAGCGCCGCGATGCTGCGGGAATACGGCAATCTCTCGAGCGCGTTCGTGTACTTCGTGCTGCAGGCCGCCCTCGCGGGCGGCGCGGCGGGAGGATGGTGGTGGCTCGGAACGTTCGGCGCCGGCTTCAGCTCTCACGGAGCGCTGTTGCGGGTGGACTGACGGCGCGGCGCAGAACGGTGGCGCCCGAGATCCTCGATGCGCTGACGCCCGCGGATCCGCGCGCGATACGATCGCGCCGCGATCTGCAGCTCGTCAATCGGGTGATGGGAAGCTGCGGCATCCTGACTCGCGCCCTGCTCGAGGCAGTCCCGCCGGCGCCTCGGCAACGTCTGCGCATGCTCGAGCTGGGAGCCGGCGACGGCAGCCTCGCGCTGCGGGTCGCGGCACGCCTCGCGGGATCCTGGCCCGCGGCCGAGCTGACGCTGCTCGACCGGCAGCCCGTGATCGCGCGCGCAACGGGTACCGCTTTTGCTCACCTCGGCTGGACCCTGCGCCCGCTCACCGTGGATGCACTCGAATGGGCTCGAGCCCCGACTCAACAACAGCGCACAGGCCGCTGGCACGTGATCCTGGCCAACCTCTTCCTCCATCACTTCGAGGCGGACGCGCTGCGCGTGTTGTTTTCGGCCGTCGCCGCGCGGTGCGATGCGTTCGTGGCCTGCGAGCCGCGGCGCACCCTGCCCGCGCTGGTCGGCAGCCGTCTCCTGCCCGCTCTCGGGGTGAGCGGCGACACCCGTCACGATGCCACGGTCAGCGTGCGCGCCGGGTTCCGCGGGAACGAGCTGTCGCGGATGTGGCCGGCGGATCGCGCCGGCTGGCGGCTCGAGGAGCGTCCCGCGGGCCTTTTCAGTCATCTCTTCGTCGCCGTGCGCGGCGCGCCCTCCTGATGACGAGCGACTACGACGCCGTAATCATCGGCGCGGGCCCGGCGGGCTCGAGCGCCGCCATTCTGCTCGCGCGGGCGGGCTGGTCGGTGGCGCTCATCGAGGCACGGCCGTTTCCGCGCCGCAAGGTGTGCGGAGAATGCATCGCGGCGAGCAACTTCCCCCTGCTCGACTTCCTCGGCATCGGCGGGCCGGTGCGCAGGCGTGCGGGCCCGGAGCTGCGGCGGGTCGCGCTCTGGTGTGGTGAGGAGAGCATCACGGCGCCGCTCCCCGCCTTTGTCGATGGCGAGGCTCCCTGGGGGCGCGCTCTCGGCCGGCAGCATCTGGATCTGCTGCTGCTCGAGCAGGCGCGCGCGGCGGGAGCCACCATCCTGCAGCCCTGCAGGGCGCTTGCCCTTCGCGCACGGGAACGCGGCGCGGGATGCG
>DASZYK010000427.1:0-1964 GCA_035545455.1 Steroidobacteraceae bacterium | reverse complement strand
AGGGCTGCTGTTCTCGCTCGCGGTGCCCGCAGGGGACTTCGGCTGGCAGGCGGCCAGCGCGACCAGGGCGGCGGTGAGGCAGAGGATCCGAAGATGCTTCATGGGGCTCTCGTTGGGTTGAAGACGATGAAGTGCGACGATGCGCCCGCGCTGCGGGCGAGAGATCTCAGTTGGAAAGAGGTTCGTTGGGCGCGTGCGCGATGATGCTGAGCGCGTGGATACCCCGGCCCATCAGCGGCGCGAGCGCCGAATAGACCATCCGATGCCGCTCGAGTTTCGGCCGCCCGGCGAAGGCCGACGCCACCAGCGTCACCCGGTAATGGCCGCCTTCGCGGGCTCCGGCATGGCCCGCATGGCGGGCGCTGTCGTCGATCACCTCGATGGAGAGCGGCGCGAGCGCCTGCTCGATGGCGGCGCGAATCTCACCGGCCGTCGGCTTGCTCGTATGGGTGGGCGTTTCCGTTACCGTTTCGCGGGGCATATCGGCGCCAGGTGGCGGGTCTGGGACGCTCCTGACTCAAAAGGTCGCGTATCATATCGTTTCCCGCGAATTATCGTTACCCATCAGCCGGGCCCGGAGCGCGCGGACTCCGCAGGGGCCGCCATGCCGGCGGGCGGCGGCGTTCAGGGGCCGTCGTCGCGCCAAGCGGAACTTCTCCAGGCACTTGAGCCAGTATTTCGAGCTCCATCCCGTCACGCCCCAGGCGCGCCTCATCCGCCAGGCCGCGGACATCGTGCGTGCGGGCGGCGTCATTGCCTATCCCACCGATTCCTGCTATGCGCTCGGGTGGCACATCGGCGACAAGAGCGCTCTCGAGCGGGTGCGGCGCATCCGCCGGGCCGACCGTCATCATCATTTCACGCTGGTCTGCGCCGACCTGGCGCAGGTCGGACGCTTCGCGCAGCTCGACACCTGGCAGTTCCGGCTGCTCAAGGCCTGCCTGCCGGGACCCTATACCTTCCTGCTGAGGGCCTCCCGCGAGACGCCGCGCCGGCTGCAGCACGAGAGGCGGCGCACCATCGGCGTGCGCATTCCGGACCACCCCGTCCCGCAGATGCTGCTGCGCGAGCTGCGCGAGCCGCTCATGAGCTCGACCCTCATCCTCCCCGACGAGGCCGCGCACCTTCCACTGACCTCGGGGCGGGAGATTCAGGAGCGCCTCGGCCACGAGATCGACGCGGTGCTCGACGGCGGCGATTGCGGCATCATGCCGACCACGGTCGTCGACTTATCGGTCTCTCCGCCGGTGGTGGCACGGGAGGGGCGGGGACCGATCGACCGCATCCTCGGCCACCGCTGACCCTGGACGCGCGGAAGGAGGAGGCGCCAAACGCCCGCGGACCGCAAGCGCTAGAGGAAGTCGCTCGAGGAAACTATACTGACGATTTGAGGACGGCCGAGCGAAAGTGTCGATAGATTCCAACCTGGCGATGAGCGCCACGGCTACGGGGGGACGCGTGCTCTCGGGCATGCGGCCGACGGGGCGGCTGCACCTCGGCAACTACCACGGCGCGCTGCGCAACTGGGTGCAGCTGCAGTACCGCTACGAGTGCTTCTTCTTCGTCGCCGACTGGCACATGCTGACCACCGGCTATGAAGACACCGCCCGGCTGCCGGAGTTCGTGCGCGAGGTGCTGATCGACTGGCTGGCCGCGGGCCTGAATCCCGGGGTCGCGACGCTCTTCATGCAGTCGCACGTCCCCGAGCACGCCGAGCTGCACCTGCTGCTCTCCATGATCACGCCGCTCGGCTGGCTCGAGCGCGTCCCGAGCTACAAGGACCAGCAGGAGCAGCTCAAGGAGAAGGATCTCGCCACTTACGGCTTTCTCGGATACCCGCTGTTGCAGGCCGCCGACATCCTCGTCTATCGGGCGGCGTTCGTGCCCGTGGGCGAGGATCAGGCCGCGCACGTCGAGCTGACACGCGAGGCCGCGCGGCGCTTCAATCATGTCTTCGGCAGGGA
>DASZYK010000426.1:0-2893 GCA_035545455.1 Steroidobacteraceae bacterium | reverse complement strand
CCGCCGCCCCTGCATCGCCTGCTCGAAGCGCAGCCCGATCCGCAGCAGCGTGCTCTCGGCCAGCCGCCGCGCCACGAACGCGATGCCGACCGGCAGCCCGTCGACCATCCCCGCGGGGACCGTGAGGCTCGGATAGCCGGCAACGGCCGCCGCGGAGCACATCGGTGGCCAGCCGCCGCTGTCCTCGAAGCGGTCGCCCCATACGTGGTCGATCAGCTCCGCCGGACCGTTGCCCGGAGCAACCAGCGCATCGATCTGATGCCGGCTGAAGATGGCCGCGAGTCCGTGGGTGTCGGCGGCATCGAGAAGTCGGCGCAACGCCTTGCGATACACCGGGCTGGAGCGCGGTCCGCAGGCCTGCGCCTGCTCGAAGAGCTCCTGACCGAAGTAAGGCATCTCGGCGTGGGCATGGGCGCGATTGAACTCGATGAGATCCGCGAGGGTGCGCACCGGAACGGCGCCGCCCAGGCGAGCCAGATAGGCGTCGATCTCCGCCTTGAAGTCGTACAACAGGACCTCGAGCTCGAGATCTCCGAGCTCCGGCCACTGACGCGGCATCGGCACATCGACGAGCGTGAAGCCCTCCCGCTCCAGCAGCTTCAGCCACTGCTGCGACTCGCGCTCGACCAGCGGGTGCGTCGAGGGTGGCGGTCGCATCACGCCGAGCTTGAGCCCCCTCGGGGCCGGCTCGAGCGGCAGCCGCACCCCCTCCCAATCGGGCCGCGCAGGCGCCATGACGGACAGCAGCAGGGCTGCGTCGGCGACCGATCGCGTCATGGGGCCCGCCGTGTCCTGCCGTGAGCTGATGGGGACGATGCCCGCGGAGCTCACCAGCCCCACTGTCGGCTTCAAGCCGACGAGACCGTTGATGGAGGCCGGCGCGAGCACCGATCCGTCGGTCTCCGTGCCGATCGCGGCGGCGCACAGACTGGCCGAGGCGGCGGCCGCCGGTCCGGCGCTCGATCCGGAAGGGTTGCGCGCAGGCTGATAAGGACAGCGGGTCTGACCGCCGACCGCGCTCCAGCCGCTGCAGGAGCGGGTGGAGCGGAAGTTCGCCCATTCGCTCAGGTTCGCCTTGCCGAGAATGACCGCGCCGGCCGCGCGCAGGCGGGCGGCCACCGGCGAATCCTGCGAATGCCGGGCACCCGCGAGCGCAAGCGAGCCGGCCGTGGTCGGCAGCGGATCCCGGGTCTCGATATTGTCCTTGAGGAGCATCGGAATGCCATGCAGCGGCCCGCGCAGGCGGCCCTGGGCGCGCTCGCGATCGAGCCCGCGGGCGGCCGCGAGCGCGTCCGGATTGACCGCGAGCACGGATCCCAACATCGGCCCTCGCCGGTCGAGCTGCTCGATGCGCCGCAGGTAGATCGAAGTCAGTGACTCCGCGCTCACCGCGCCGCGCGCCTGCGCGGCCTGGAGGTCGGCGATCGAGCGCTCGACGGGATCGAAATCCGATGCGCCCCGGCCTCCACGATCGGATGCCTCTGAAACAGACAGCGGTGACGCGGTGGCCGGAGGTGCCATTGCGCCGGCCGTCACCGTGGCCGCGCCCAGACTGGCGACGAATTTGCGGCGATTCATGGTGCCCCCCCATCGTGACTCTATATGGCCCATCGTCAGCGGCGCATCGCGATGCTGCTCGATCCCCAGCCACAACTCGCGCCGCAGACGCAGGCGTACACTCGCTTCGCTATCACCCGCCCGCTCACGGCGGGCGTCGATGTAGCCTATCATTTCCACTGACGCACCCGAGAGGCTCATGGTTTCATCGCACGCTGTCCCATGGATTCGCCGCATGCTCTGCGCCGCATTGGCGTTGGCGCTCGCCGCTACCGCGCTGGCGATTCCACCCGCGGCCAAGGGAGCCCTGCCGCCCGGCTGGGTGGATGCCGCGCGGCTCGCGGGCGCCTCGCGAGAGCCGGGAGAATGGTTTACGGCCGGCCGGGACGCCGGCCAAACGTATTACTCGCCTCTCGATTCGATCGATCAAAAGAACGTCGGCCGGCTGGGCTTTGCATGGCAGTACCGGCTCGGTATGCGCCGAGGTGTCGAGGCGACTCCGATAGTGGTCGACGGGATCATGTACGCGTCCGGCCCGTGGGGTCATGTATACGCGCTCGATGCCGCGACGGGAAAGCCGCTGTGGACGTATGACCCGCGGGTGCCGGGCGGGTATGGCAGGTATGCCTGCTGCGATGTCGTGAATCGAGGCCTCGCTGTCTGGAAGGGGCGCGTCTACGTCGCCAGTCTGGACGGCTATCTTCATGCGATCGACGCGCGCACAGGCCGGCGCCTCTGGCGCGTAAATACGCTGCCGCCCCACGCGCTCGGATCCCATTACTTCGTCACTGGAGCCCCGATCGTCGCGGGTGATGTCGTGGTCATCGGCTACGGCGGAGCGGACTTCAAGGGCAACCGGGGGTCCATCTCGGCTTACTCGCTCGACAGCGGGAAGTTTCGCTGGCGCTTCTACACCGTCCCGCGCGATCCGAGGCTCGGCCCCCAGGATCAGCCGCACTTGCGCGCCGCGGTGAAGACCTGGCCGTCCCGGTACGACTGGTCGATGGGCGCAGGCGGCGCGGTCTGGGGCGGCCTGGCCTACGATCCGCAACTGCACCTCGTGTATTTCGGCACCGCCAACGCTGCTCCCTATCACGGCGGAATGGATCCGGCGAAGTACGGTGACGAGCTGTATGTCGCTTCCATCATGGCGGTGCATGCCGGCACGGGCAGGATGGCGTGGTATTACCAGGAGGTGCCGGCCGAGGGATGGGACTACGACACCGCGAATCCCTTGATATTGACGCGGCTCACGGTGGACGGCCGCCCGCGGCGGGTCATCATGCAGGCCAGCAAGGACGGGTTTCTGTACGTGCTCGACCGCGCGACGGGGGAG
>DASZYK010000425.1:0-4335 GCA_035545455.1 Steroidobacteraceae bacterium | reverse complement strand
TCCGCGCCCGCTTCCAGAAAGACCTTGTGCAGCCCCTCGGCTTCCGCCTCCCGTTTGACCTCCTGCGAGCCCGGCACCACCAGCATCTGCACGCCCGGCGCCACCTTGCGCCCGCGCAGGAGCGAAGCCGCATCGCGCAGGTCCGACAGCCTGCCGTTCGTGCAGCTGCCGATGAACACCACGTTGACCGGCTGCTCGGCGATGGGACGGCCCGGCTCAAACCCCATGTAGGCGAGCGATTTCGCGAGTACCGCATCACCCGCGCGCTGCGGAATCGTCCCCGAGATCGGAATGACCATTCCGGGGTTCGTGCCGTACGTGACCATCGGCTCGAGCGCCGAGGCGTCGATGTCGACTTCCCGATCGAACCGCGCGCCCGCATCGGTCGGAAGCTGCCGCCATTGCTCGAGCGCCTGCTCCCACGCCTCGCCCTGCGGCGCGCGCGGGCGGCCGGCCAGGTAGGCGTAGGTCGTCTCGTCCGGCGCGATCATGCCGGCACGGGCGCCGGCCTCGATGGACATGTTGCAGACCGTCATGCGCTCATCCATGTCGAGTGCGCGGATGGTCTCGCCGCGATACTCGATGACGTGGCCGGTGCCGCCCGCGACTCCGATCCTGCCGATGATGGCGAGAATCAGATCCTTCGCGGTCACGCCGGCCGCGAGCTTGCCGCTGACATTGAGCGCCAGCGTGCGGGGCTTTCTCTGCAGCAGGCACTGTGTGGCGAGCACGTGCCCCACCTCCGTCGTGCCGATGCCGAACGCCAGCGCGCCGAGCGCGCCATGCGTGCTCGTGTGACTGTCGCCGCAGACCACGGTCTTGCCCGGCTGGGTGAGCCCCAGCTCCGGTCCGATGATGTGGACGATGCCGCGGCGGGCGTGGCGCAGGCCCAGGAGCTCCACGCCGAACGCGGCGCAGTTGACCTCGAGCTCGCGCACCTGCCGGGCGGCGGCCTCGACCGTGATCGGCGCGCCGCCGAAGACCTGCTCCGTGCGGGTGGGCGTCGAGTGGTCCATCGTGGCGAAGGTGCGCTCCGGCCGCCGCACCGCAAGCCCCCGCTCGCGCAGCACCGTGAAAGCCTGCGGCGAGGTGACTTCGTGAATGAGGTGCAGGTCGATGTAGAGGACAGCGGGAGTGTCGGGCGTTTCGGCCACCACTTCGTGGCGGCGCCATACCTTCTCGAAGAGGGTCTGAGGGGAGGCAGCCATCGGTGGTCGATCTCCTACACCGCCGCCTGGGCCGCGCGCGCCGCGCCGTCGCGCTCTTCGCGCGAGCGGCTGCCCGCCTGCGCCAGCTCGATGCGGTTGATGACCTCGAGGAACGCCCGCGTGCTCGACTCCACGATGTTGGTGCTCACGCTCGAGCCACGGTAGGTGCGCTGGTTGTACTCCACGTAGACCACCGCTTCGCCCTGCGCGTCCTCGCCCTCCGTGACGCCGCGAATCTCGAATTTGCGCAACATGACCCCGATGCCCGTCGCCGCCTCGATCGCCTTGAAGGCCGCGTCCACCGGACCGTCACCCGAGGCCTTGCGCTCGACCGTCCGGCCGTCCGCATGCCTCAATTGCACCATCGCGGTGGCCGGCGCGTTGCTCGCGGCCATGGTATCGAGGCTCGTCAGCGTCCAGGGGCCGGCCGCGGTGCCTTCCGCGCGCAGCACCAGCGCCTCGATGTCGCCGTCGAAGAGCTCCTTCTTCTTGTCGGCGAGCGCCTTGAATTCCTCGAAGACCCGATTGAGCTCGGCTTCGTCGAGCTCGAACCCGAGCGCCTTCACGCGATCGCGGAAGGCATGGCGGCCGCTGTGCTTGCCCAGCACCAGGTGACTGCGCGAGAGCCCCACATCCTCCGGACGCAGGATCTCGTACGTCGAATGATGGCGCAGGACGCCATGCTGATGGATGCCGGCCTCGTGGGCGAAAGCGTTCTCGCCGACCACGGCCTTGTTGCGCGGCACGGGCATGCCGGTGATGCTCGAGACCAGCCGTGAGGTCGGATAGAGCCGGTTGGTCTGCACGCCCGTCGCGACATTGAAGAAGGCAGTGCGCGTCTTCAGCGCCATGACGACTTCCTCGAGCGAGCAGTTGCCGGCGCGCTCGCCGATCCCGTTGATGGTGCACTCCACCTGCCGGGCGCCGGCCACCACCGCCGTCAGGCTGTTGGCGACCGCCATGCCGAGGTCGTCGTGGCAATGGACCGAGAGCCGTATGCCCTCGATCCCGCGCACGTTTTTCCTCAGGTAGCGGAAAAGCTCCGCGAACTCATCCGGAACGGTGTAGCCCACGGTGTCGGGGATGTTCACGGTGGTCGCACCGGCCTCGATGGCCGCCTCGACCACCTGCGCCAGGAACTCGAGCTCGGTGCGCGAGGCGTCCTCGGGCGAGAACTCCACGTCCTCGCAGAGCTCCCGGGCCAGCTTCACCCCTTCGATGGCCGTGCGCAGGATCTCCTCCTGCGCCATGTTGAGCTTGTACTGGCGGTGGATGGCGCTGGTCGCGAGGAACACGTGGATACGCCGCTGCGGCGCATCCGCGAGCGCGCGCGCGGCGAGCTCGATGTCATCGCGGTTGCAGCGGGCGAGGCCACAGATGATCGGACCGTGCACCTCGCGGGCGACCGCCTGCACGCTTTCCCAGTCCCCCTTGGAAGCGGCGGGGAAGCCCGCTTCGATGACGTCCACCCCCAGCTCCGCCAGCGCGCGTGCCACGCGCAGCTTCTCCGGACGGGTCATGCTGCAGCCCGGCGACTGCTCGCCGTCGCGCAGCGTGGTATCGAAGATCAGCACTCGGTCGGGGTTGGGAGCCATAAGAGCAGCCTCCGGGAGAGGGAGCGCGCCTCGCCTCAGGCGCGCTTTTCGTTGAGCCAGGGCATGCGGGCGCGCAGGGCCTCGCCCACTTTCTCGATCTGATGATCGATGTCGTTCTTCAGGAGCTTCTGGTAGGTCTTGCGCCCGCTGGCGTTCTCCTCGATCCATTGCCGGGCGAACTTGCCCGTCTGCACTTCCTTCAGCACCTTTCGCATCTCGTTCTTGACGCGGTCGTTGACGATGCGCGGGCCGCGGGTGAGATCGCCGTACTTGGCCGTCTCGCTGATGAACTCGTGCATCTTGCGCAGCCCGCCCTCGTGCAGCAGATCGACGATGAGCTTCAGCTCATGCAGGCACTCGTAGTAGGCGACCTCGGGCTGGTAGCCGGCCTCGACCAGGGTCTCGAAGCCCTTGACGACGAGCTCCGTGGCCCCGCCGCAGAGCACCGCCTGCTCGCCGAAGAGATCCGTCTCGGTCTCCTCGGCGAAGGTCGTCTCGAGCACCCCGCCGCGCGTGCCGCCGATGCCATGCGCATAGGCAAGCGCCTTGGGGTGCGCCTTGCCCGTCGCATCCTGGGCGACCGCGATGAGGCAGGGGACGCCACGGCCCTGCTGGTATTGCCGGCGCACCAGATCGCCAGGTCCCTTGGGGGCGATCAGCACCACGTCCAGGTCCTTGCGCGGCTTGATCTGCTTGAAGTGGATGTTGAACCCGTGCGCGAAGAGGAGGGTGGCGCCGGATTTCAGCGCCGGCTCGATGCCCTCGTAGAGCGCCTTCTGGGCAAGATCCGGCACCAGCATGGCGACGAGGTCGGCGCCGCGCGCCGCCGCCGCCGGCTCCGCGACCTCGAGGCCGTCCTTCTTCGCCTTCTTCCAGCCTGGTCCCCCTTTGCGCACGCCGACGACGACATCGAAGCCGCTGTCTTTCAGGTTGAGCGCATGCGCGCGCCCCTGGCTGCCGTAGCCGAGCACCGCGATGCGCGCGCCGCGCAGGGCTTTCTTGTCGACGTCTTTCTGCGAATAGAGCCTCATCTCACAACTCCGGATGACAAAAGGGGCCTACCTGTGAAATCCGCCAAACGGCCGCAGGGCAGTTTGGCCGGATCAACCGCCAAACGGCCGCAGGCCGGTTTGGCCGGATCAAAAATAAACCCCGCATCGGCTGTTAGGCCGGTGCGGGGTTCTGGTGTCTTCTCTCACCCTGCCTGAGGTGTCCTCAGGCGTGCGCGAGTTCCCCGCACCGGCTGCCCGCAAGGAGCAGCTTTCCAATGGGCAGTGCCAGCAGAGAACGCAGCGCCGCGCGCGGCGTTCTGGACGCTGCGCAGCTCAGGTCGGTCTCCGCTTCGGGTGCCACCGCTGTGGTGCCTGGGGTTGAATGCCAAAAGGGGCGAGTGATGGTCGATGTCAGCATATCCGGCGCGACTTTGTCAATGATCCGCCGGGACGGGCCGAGCAATGATTCGCCCTTGCCGAGCAATCTGCGGGCTCGTCCGCTATGCTGCACCGGTGTCCCAAGAGATGTTGCTGAGCGCC
>DASZYK010000424.1:0-3308 GCA_035545455.1 Steroidobacteraceae bacterium | reverse complement strand
CCTGTCGTGATCGGACCGATGAACGGAGGCCTCGACTATCCGCCCGCATTCCGCAGGCGCAGCCCCCTCATCGAGCGTCTCTTCATGTCGGCCGGACGATGGAGCGCCTCGGCTCTCAACCGGCTGATCCCGGGCAAGCGCCGCGCCGCGTTCCTGTTGGTCGCGAACGCTCTCACCCGGCGCTCGCTGCCCGCGGGTGTCTGCACGCGGATCATCGAGCTCGTAGAGAACGGGGTCGATCTTTCCGTATGGCGGCCCGACGGCCGGTCCGAGGCGGCTTCGAAGTCACAAGCCGTCACCTTCCTGTTTCTCGGCCGGCTGGTGGCCTTGAAGTCGGTCGATCTGCTGCTGCTCGCCTTGCAGCGGGCGGCAAGGGAGGCCTCGATCCGGCTCGTCATCGCGGGTGACGGACCGGAGCGGGCACGCCTGCAGGCGCTCGCCGATGAGCTGGGACTCACGGCGGCGGCGGAAGGACCCGGTGGCGTCACTTTCAAAGGATGGCTCTCGCAGGCGGAGGCTGCAGAGCAACTCAGGCTTGCGGACTGCCTGGTGCTGCCGAGCGTTCATGACTGCGGCGGCGCCGTCGTGCTCGAGGCCATGTGCGTCGGCAAGCCGGTCATTGCGACCGCCTGGGGCGGTCCCATGGACTATCTGGATGATTCCTGCGGCGTGCTGGTGCCGCCCACCGGGCGCGAGGAGCTGATTCAGGGATTCGCGGATGCGATGATCAGGATGGCGCGCTCGCCGCAGATGCGGCAGGCGATGGGCGAGCGCGGGCGCGAGAAAGCCCGCGCCGAGTACGACTGGGAGATCAAAGTCGATCGGATGCTGGAGATCTATCGCCGAGCTCTCGGGCCCGAGGCCCCGGCCCAACCTCCTCCACCCACGAGTCCTGGCGCGCGAACAGCTCCTCGCTGAGCACCTCCTCCAGCACCTGCCGCGGCCCGCTGCGGCTGAAGGTGTGATCGGCGCTGTCGATGATGCGCACGCGGCAGCGCTCGCCGAGGCGCTTCACCACCGAGCCGGCCTCGATCCTGAGGAGATCGATGCCGGGCTCGCCGCGTGCGAACACGAACACCACGCGCACACCGCGGCCGATGACGCCTTCCAGCTCCCGGCCGAGGTCGTTGCGCAGCGGGATGCCCGCGGACCGGGCAAGATCGCGCAGCATGGATTGCAGCGCGAGCACGGGACGATGGCAGTAGATCCTGACGATCCGCCAGATGTTCACCTGGCCTGTCAGGAATCGCCTCCAGGCCCGCGCCGAGAAGATCCGCTCCCGATAGATCGTGGGGTTGCGGACGACTTCCGCAAGCTGCAGGCCATCGAGCGTCATGCTCTGGTCCCAGAAGTAGTTCTGGGCGTTCACCATCAGCAGCCGGTGCAGCGGCAGTCCGGCGACGGCTGCCCGCAGCGAATGGTAGGCGCCGGAGCAGAGACCGCTCAAGGTGATCTCGCGGGCGCCGTACCGCCGCGACATGAAATCGATGGCCGCCCGCATGTCCTCGAGCGCCTCGGGCGGAAACACGTTGTTGTCCGCGCACCCTGCCCGCGCAGGGCTCTCGCCGAGACCCGAGAGGTCCATCCGCAGCACGAAGTAGCCGCGCTGCGCCCAGCGGCGCGCGAGGGAGACATACATGCGGCTCGAGCCGATGTGATACGTCGAGCCTGCATTCAGCAGGATCACGACCCGGCGCCGGGTCTCCTTGTCCTCGGGCTCGGTGACGATGCCGAAGAGGCTGTCGTCATCACCGAAGAACACGGGCCGCTCGGTGATCCTGGCGTCGGACGAGCCGGCGCCGCCCAGCGACGCACGGTCGAGCGCGAGCAGGGTGGCACGCGAGACGAAGTTGATTGCATCACCCGCCTGACCCGGCGCGCCCCCCGGCATCGCGAGGGTCGACAGCCAGTCGCGGGTGGCGGCGAGCATCGCCTGCGGCACCGAGGAGAACTGCGGGTCCGTCATCATCATCTCGACGCAGCCGGGCAGCGCCTGATAGGCCGTCCTGACGCCGCGCTCGCCGAGCGCACTGGACCATGCGCGCGCGACCGGCAGGTCGCTGCGGTCTATCAGGAGCGCCTCGGAGAGGCCGGAGAGCTCGGCGCCATCGATGTCGAGCGCCGCGAGTCGAGCGACCGTGGCCGACGAGAGCGGGAAGCCATTCACCTCCATGCTGCCGTCGGCCGACGCTGGCGCGGGCGTCGATGCTCCTCCGAGTGCGGCTTCCGCGGCCTCCGCCGCCAGCTGCGCGGTCCGGGCCTCGCGCAGGTACTTCTTGCCGCTCAACACGGGCGCGATGAGCGCGAGCGCATCGACCTGACATTGCCGCGCAGCCAGTACCGACAGCAGCGCGCCGAGCCGAAAGCCGAGGAGACAGACGCGGGCGGCGCCGGTGCGGCGGCGCAGCTCCGCCACCGCGCTCACGATGTCGCGTGTCCAGATCTCGACCTGATCGGCGGTGGGCTCGATCTCGGCGGAATCCCCGGTGCCGAGATAGTCGAAGCGCAGCACCGGGATCCCGAGCTCGGACGCCATGGCGGCGAAAGCGCGCATGCCGCGATGGCCGCAGAGCGCCTCGAACCCGAAGGGCTTGCAGATGACGACTCCCCAGCGGGAAGCGGCCGCCCGGCGGGCATGATGCAGCCAGCCGAAGAGCTGCCGCTCGCCTGAGGAAAAGTAGAGCGGCTCATTGCCGCTGGTGACGCCAGCGTCCGTCCCTTCGAGCGCGTTGGCGTTCATCGCTCCCTCGGGATCAGGCGGGAACGAAGAGCTCGACATATGAGCCGATGCGCCCGTCGCGCATCTCGACCAGGTCCACGAGCTCCGTCGGCACGCTCGCTCCGGTGATGCGCGAATGGATGCTCGCCTGCCAGTGAACCGCGGCGCGCGGGCCATCGATGACCATGGACAGGATCTCGTGCCGGGTGAGCCTGAACGTCTTGACCAGCACCGCGAGCCAGGAGCGGACCTCCTCGCCTCCCCTGGCGGAGAGCGCGATCGGCTTGCCGTCGCTCGAGCCGGAGATCTTGAAGACCGCATCCGCGGTGAAGAGCGCGCACAGCCGCTCGAGCTCGCCCGCCGCGCGGGCGGCATACAACTCCGACAGGAGCCGCTCGAAGTCGGCGCGTCCGGTGTCTCTTGAATTGGTTTGCGGCATGAGACTCAGTCGAGCAGTGCCCGGATATCCGCGCCCATGTGGCGATACGCCTCGGCGCCGTACGGAATCACGGCCCCCAGTGCATAGAACAGGTGAATCATACCTAAGTGGCAGCGATAACTCGCGGTGACACCGGCCTTTTCGAGACGG
>DASZYK010000423.1:0-6391 GCA_035545455.1 Steroidobacteraceae bacterium | reverse complement strand
CGGCCTCGAGTTGCGGCGCGAGCGCGGCCTCGGCCCGTATCTCGTGGTCTGCTGCGACAACCTCTCCGACAACGGCCCGACGCTGCGGCGCGCGGTGCTGGCATTCGCCGCGCGCCGCGACGCCGCCCTCGCCGGGTGGATCGAGGATGGAGCGCGCTTTCCGCGCACCATGGTCGACAGCATCACCCCGGCCACCGACCAGGCGCTGCGCGAGCGCGTGGTGCGGGCGACCGGGCTCGAGGACGCCTGGCCGGTTCAGCGCGAGCGTTTCGTCCAATGGGTCGTGGAGGAAGTGGACTTCGCCGCCCAGCCCGACTGGGCGTCGGTCGGCGTCACCGTGAGCCGCGACGTGACGGCGTACGAGCGCGCGAAGCTGCGGCTGTTGAACGGCGCGCACTCCAGCCTGGCCTATCTCGGCCTGCTGTCGGGGCTGCAGACGGTCGCGGAGGCCGTGGTCCAGCCGGTGCTGCGGACGTTCGTCGAGCAAATGATGCTCGAGGACATCGAGCCGACGCTGGCCGTGCCCCAGCCCGGCGCGCTGGCCGCCTACCGCGAATCGATCCTGCGCCGCTTCGAGAACCCGGCCATGCGGCACCAGCTCGGGCAGATCGCGTGGGACGGCTCGCAGAAGCTGCCGATCCGGATTCTCGGCACGATCGCCGATGCGCTGCGCGCCGGGCGGCCGCTGACTCGGCTGGTGCTGCCGGTCGCCGCCTGGATGCACTTCGTCCGCGCGCGTGCCCGGGACGGAGTGGCGATCGTCGATCCGCTGGCGGCGCAGCTGGCGGCGCTCGGCCGACAGCTGACGGGGGACGCGAGTCACGATCTGCCGCCGTTCTTCGCGCTGCCCGGCGTCTTTCCTGCCGCATCGATCCAGGAGCCGGGCTTCACGCGCGCGCTCGGCGAGGCTTATGACCTCATCAGCGCCCGCGGTGCTCTCGCAGCCGCGGCGGCGGCCACGGTCTCCGGCACGGGGACGATACTTCGATGAGTGCCACACCGGCAGCAAGCGCGCACGCGGCGGCCGAGCGCGTCGGCAGATTCCGCTGGATCATCTGCGCGCTGCTCTTCGCGGCCACCGCGCTCAACTATGTCGACCGCCAGATCATCGGCATCCTGCAGCCGATATTGGCGCAGAAGTTCCACTGGAGCGAGATCGACTACGGCAACATCGTTTTCTGGTTCCAGGCCGCGTACGCCGTCGGCTACATCGTCTTCGGCAAGCTGATCGACCGGATCGGGGCGCGGGCCGGATACGCCCTCGCGGTCGGGATCTGGACGGTGGCGCACGTCGCGCACGCCTGGGCCAGCTCGCTGACCGACTTCATCGTGGCGCGCTTCGCCATCGGACTCGGGGAATCGGGCAACTTCCCGGCCGGCCTGAAGGCGGTCGCGGAATGGTTCCCGAAGCGCGAGCGGGCGCTCGCGACGGGAATCTTCAACGCCGGCGCCAACGTCGGCGCCATCGTCACTCCGCTCATCGTCCCGGTCATCACCGTGGCGTACGGCTGGCGGGCGGCTTTCCTCATCACCGGCAGCTTCACCGTGGTGTGGCTGGCCGTGTGGCTGGCGGTTTACCGGCGGCCGCGACAACACTCGCGGCTCGAGGGGGCGGAGCTCGCGCTCATCGAGAGCGATCCGCCCGACCCGGTGGTGTCGATCCCCTGGACGAGACTGCTCCGGGTGCGCGAGACGTGGGCGTACGCGCTCGGCAAGTTCCTCATCGATCCGGTGTGGTGGATGTGGCTCTTCTGGCTGCCCGACTTCATGGTCAAGCGCCATCACCTCGATCTCAAGACCTTCGGCCCGCCGCTCGTCGTCGTCTACATAGTGTCCGACCTCGGGAGCATCGCGGGCGGCTGGATGTCCTCGCGCATGCTGCGCGCCGGCTTCTCGCTGAATGCGGCGCGCAAGTCGGCGATGCTGCTCTGCGCCGTGCTGGTCCTGCCGGTGTTCGCCGCGGCTTACGTCAACAACCTGTGGGTGGCGGTGGCGATCGTGAGCCTCGCCGCCGCGGCGCACCAGGGATTCTCCTGCAACCTCTTCACGCTGCCGTCCGACGTCTTCCCCCGCGGCGCGGTGGGCTCGCTGATCGGCATCGGCGGCACCGCAGGCGCGATCGGCGGCATGCTGCTCGCCAAGTATGCGGGTTGGGTGCTCGAGCGGGTGGGCACCTTCAAGCCGATCTTCGCGTTCGCGGGCTGCGCCTACCTGCTGGCGCTCCTGGTCATCCACCTGCTCACGCCGCGCCTGGCGCCCGCGCGCGTCGACTGACCCGGCATGACACCGAGGGAGACCGGGCAGGCGCGGAGCGAGACAGCCCCAGCCGATCCTGCCTCATGAGGCCCCGACATAACAGCCGGCCGAGTGCTCGACCGGCTGGGCACCTTCAAGTCGCTGTCCGCCTTCGCGGGCTGCGCCTACCTGCCGGCGCCCCTCGTCGTGCACCTGCTCTCGCCACGGCGCGCGCCGGCACGCGTCGAGTGAGCTGAGCAGACTGACACCGCTTCGCGTATGGCGGCTCGCGCACCGCGCTCGATCTCGCGGCTTGCAGCAACGCGTCGGCCCCCGCGGCGAATGTGGTGAACGCCTCGTCGAACCCGGGGCGGGCGCCGCCGTACACGAGCTCCGCAACGAAGCGCTCGTAGTGCTCGCGGAATTCCGGGCGCTGCGGAATCCCAACGAGCGTACGACGCAACATCGCCGCGGCATCGACCCGGAAACCGTCGATTCGATTTCCATACTGCTCGACGTCCGTGGCCAGTATGTCATTGAAGAGGAGCTGCAGGTCGCGAGTCGGCCGGCGGGGCCGCTCCGTCACGATCCGGTGGACGTCATAGACGTGGCGGGCGAGGCGTTCCTCGTACTGAGATCTCGGCCGGCCCACGAGGTGCTCCGTCGCGCGGCGGAGATAGGAGATGATCTTCTCGCAATACGTCTCGTCGATCGAAAGACAGGGGAGAGTGACGCCCGCCGCGGTCGTACGCTGCGTCAGCCTGTCCATCAGGGGCGCCATGGTCAGCCGGGTTGGTGTCAGGCGGGGCGGGATCGCCATGAACTCCACTCTGACCGTGGAGCGGAGGGCAACGTCGGGCGGGAACCGCGACTGGTAGGCGAGCTCGAATGAGACGAAGCGATTCTCGTTGCGCGCGCGCATGCAGCCGTCGGGCAGGCCGAATTGCGCCGCGCCGAAGGCATTCGCCAGACGTTTCTTGAGCTCGCTCAGCGAGCGCCTCAGGGCAGAGCGGCTGAGCGTCTTGTAGCCGTCGATCTGAAGCCGCAAGTCGATGTCCTCCGACATCCGCTCCACGAGGCCGTAAGCCTTGGCGAGACATGTACCGCCCGAGAATGTCAGGTCGAAGCCCGGGAGCTTGACCTCCGAGATCGCGCGCAGCGCCTCGGTGACCAGGATGTCCTTCTCGAGGATCGCGGCGCGGAGCGCAATGATGCCTTCCGCTCGCGCCTCCTCGATGAGCGCGGCTTGCTCAGGCGAGATCGTTCTCAAATACCACCTCCTCGCGTCCAACACGCAACTTGCGAGTAATCCGCCGTCGCCTGGTCTCGAAGCTGACACGAGCGGGAATCTGAGTCGAACCTGCCAGATACTCCCGTTCCGCCCGCCCCGGTTGCGCCTCCACGCCGAGCTTCTGCAGCGTCTCGCGCGCCAGAGACTCGAGGGGCTTGCGCGGAATGGGGCGTCCGGAGAGCGAGCTCGGGCGGGCCTTGGCGTAAACGCCGTAGCCGAGCCGAATCAGCCTCCCCTCCCGCCGCAGGGCGACCAGCGCCTTGCCGATCTCGGAATAGCTGCCGATTTCCCGAAAGTCACCCCGCAGGAAGACCTCGGCGGAGCTGCGGCCGATGCTGCGTGCGATACGATCTTTGATGCGCTGGGCCATTCCGAAAGCTGCCGATCGACTTCCGGAAAGTATGGCTGATATATTTTTCTTTTTCAAATAGTTGCAGCGTCACAAACCGCTCGTGTAATCGGACGGCGAATACGCCGTCCAAAGCCTGCGTCCTCACCCCCGTGCCACGCCTGCGCAGTTCCACAGCGTCGAGTCTGCCGGCAGCTCTTCCAGCCGCTTCACTGCGTACTGGTAGCCTGCCTGGATCGCGCGGTCGAACGCCCCCCAGTTGAGCATGTCGACCTCGGCGAGCGGCGGCTGCAGGATCAGGTCCGACTGCGCCCGGTGGGCCATGGTGCTGGCGGCGCTGTTGACCATGCCCGCGCGCCAGAGGATCTGGAAGATCGTGGGACACTGGCGCCGCACCCTGGCCCAGCGCAGCAGCTGCCACGGCAGCGGAACGTCGATCTCCTCTCCCCGCGCGGCGAATGCCCGGTCGGCGCCGACATCGCTGCCGATCACCGGACCGCGGCCGAGCTCGCGCATGGCATCGACCGGCAGGTTGTTCATCGCGCCGCCGTCGACCAACACCTCGCCCCGGTGCAGCAGCGGCGGCAGCACGCCCGGCACGGCGACGGAGGCGCGCAGCCAGCGCCACAACGTGCCGCGGCGATGCACCATCGTCTGGCCGGTGGTGAGATTGGACGACACGCAGAAGAAATCGAGCGGGAGGTCCTCGATCGCTAGGTCACCGAAGGCGTCGTAGAGCCGCGTGCTCACCTTGCGGCCGGACACCAGGGACACGAACGGCAGGGTGTAGTCGCGAAGCGGCCTGGAGTCGACGAATGCCCGCCGGATGCGCTCCGTCAGCTCATCGATGCTCCACCGCAGCGCGACACCCGCCCCGAGAATGGCCCCCATGCTCGTGCCGCCCACGAGGTCGATCGGGACCCCGGCCTCGCGCAGCGCCTTGACCACCCCGATGTGCGCGAAGCCGCGCGCCCCTCCTCCCGACAGCACCAGCCCGATGCCGCGGCCCGTGAGCATGCGGGCGAGGCGCGAGTAGTCGCCGGGGTGCTGGACGTGGTGGTGGGGGACCTCAGGCAGGTCCGCGAGCCAGCGCGCCGCGGCGCCGGTCTCGAGCGCGCTGTCGTGCAGCAGCACCAGCTCCGAGCGCTGCGGGGCCATGCTGTGATCGTGGGGCCAGCGCAGCGCCGCCCAGCTTCCCGCCGGACTCTCCGCGCGCGCGAGCAGCAGCAGCGCGTCCGCCTGGCGCACGCAGAGCTTGGTCCAGCGGTCGGGCGTCGGATCGGCGACATAGACCACGTAGTCGTTGACGGCCTCGATGTTGTTGAACCACTGGCTGGTGTGAGTCTTGGCCCGCACGCTCCAGACGAGCTCGGCGCGCCCGAGCTCCGAAAGCGCCTTGACGAGCCTGCTGGCGAAGCCGCCGAAATCGACTTCCATGCTCTGCGGCAGAATGGTGAACGTGCAGGCGCCGCGGCTGCGGGCGGAGGCCGCGGGTGATTGCGACTGCGCCAGGCGATCCACGGTGAGGCGGGCGATGCGCAGCATCGCCTCCGGCTGTCCGCGCAGCACCTCGTTGAAGGCTCTTGCCGAGATGCGGGCGAGCTCCGTATCGCGCAGCGCCACCACGTCCGCGCTGCGCGGCCGGCCCGAGATCAGCCCCATCTCCCCCACCATGTCGCCCGCTGCGATGCGCGCGATGAAGCGGCGCCGCGTGGGATCGGCGGAGAAGGCGCCGAGGCAGCCGCTCAGCACCATGTAGAGCGCATCGGCCGGGTCGCCCGCCGAAAAGAGCTTCGCTCCGCCCGGCAGCGACAGCCATTCCGCGACCGAGGCGATCTCGCGCAGCAGCGCGGCGTCGAGCCCGCTGAAGAGCGGCATTTCCGCGAGCAGCGCACCGACATCGGAGCGCAGCGTCGTGGTCTCTTCGAAAGGATTGCCGTCCACCGGATGCATCTCTATAGCACGGCGTAAAGTCCGCTAATGCTGCGTGTCGCTCACGGCGACCAGGACCACTGCAGCGAGCGCTCCTTCAGCGTCGGATCGATGTTGATGGTGCGCCGGTACGCCTTCGCGGCCAGATCCAGGACCATCACCCTGGCCGCATCAGAGCCGCACACGGGGCGCAACGAGAGCAAAGCCGTGCCGGGCACCACGGCCGCGGCCGGTGCCGCACGACCAGCATGTTCGAGCATCCGCACGATCTCCCTCCCCGCGTGCTTGCGCACGTCTCTAGTTATTCCGGCGCCGCCGCTCCCGCGGCCGCGCCCCGATTTCGCCCGAGTATAGCCTCCCGTCGCGCAGGCGCGTCAGCGCTCCAGGATGGCGGTGACGCCCATCCCCCCGGCGGTGCATACCGAGATCAGTCCCCGCCTGGCGCCGGGATCCGCCGCGAGGAGCTTCGCGAGAGTGGCGACGATGCGCGTGCCGGTGGCGGCGAACGGGTGGCCGATCGCGACGCTGCCGCCCTTGATGTTGAGACGGGCGCGGTCGATGCCGCCGAGCGGCGCCTCGAGGCC
>DASZYK010000422.1:0-8172 GCA_035545455.1 Steroidobacteraceae bacterium | reverse complement strand
CGGCGGTGCCGGCGGCGGCTTCGGAGTCGGTGCCGCAGCCGGGGGCGTCATGGCCTCGGGTGTGATCGCTCCGGGCGACACCGAGACGGACTTGGTCAGCCAGTGATTGATGGCCTGCACCTCTTTGGGATCGAGGGTGCCGGCCGCGTACCGCAGCTGAACGACGCTGGTGATGTAGCCATACCGGCTCGAGGCGAAATTGGTCCGCGCCTGCACCAGGGTGCTCAGCGAGTTCAGAACGTCGACCTCGGTCTGCGTGCCGACCCGGTAGCCCGCCTCCGTTGCCCGATAGGCGGTCTGGCTGGAGGTGAGCGCCTGCTGCAGCGCCTGCACATGGGCGATGCCACTGATGACTCCGAGGTAAGCGTCACGCGCCTGCTGCACGGTCGAGCGGGAGGCCTGCTCGACGGCATCCTTGGCCGCGATCCACTGATACTGCGCCTGATGCACCCGCGCCTGGGTCCCGCCGCCGCTGAAGATGGGGACCGTGACCTGCAGTCCGATCTGGCGGTCGTTGGACCAGCCGGGCAGGCCATTGAAGGTGCCGATGCCGATGATCGACTGATCGGTGTTCGAGCTGTTGAAGGAGCGGCTGGCGACCAGGCTGAGCGTGGGCAGATGGCCGCCGAAGGCGATACGCACGTTTTCGCGCGCGACGTCGGCCGCCAGCCGGCTTGCCATCAGCGTGAGGTTCTGCTGCAGCGAGGTCTGCACCCACTGATTCTGGTCGGCAGGACTCGGCATCACGAGCGGCATGTCGGCGCCCGGTTCCGACAGCGTGTCGTACTGGCGGCCGGTGATGACCTCGAGCTGATCCTGGGCGGTCGCCAGGGCCTGCTTGGCGGCAATCACCGCTGCCGCGGCGGTATCGCGCGCCGCGCGAGCCTGCTCGACATCGGTAATGGCGATCAGTCCGACCTGGAAGCGCTTGTTGGCCTGCTCGAGCTGCAGGTCGAACGCCTCCAGAGACGACTCCTGCGCTTGCAGGGTGTCGAGCGCCGAGAGCACATTGAAGTAGGCGGTGGCGGTGCGCAGGACGAGGTTCTGAGCCGCGGCCTCGTAGTTCGCCTGCGCCTCGGCCACCTGACGGTCGGCGGCCTTGAGGCTCATCCAGTCGGTCCAGGAGAAGAGCTCCTGCGACAGGTTCAGGCTCCACTGCTTGGCGATGATGTCATCGGTGCTGTGGAAGGAAAACGGCGCCGCCGGCCCCGAGCCGGATGAGCTGACCTGGGTGTTCACCCCCGAGCTGTGCGTCCAGCTCTTTCCCGCGGACCCTGAGATCTGCGGCAGCAGGACGGCCCAGGCTTCGGGCCTGGCCTCGCGCGCGGCCATGTAGTTCGCATGGGCCTGCTGGAAGGTCGGGTCGTTGGCCAGGGCGTCCTGGTAGACCTGGGCGAAGTCTGCGGCCGTGGCGGCGGCCGGGAGTCCGATGGCGAAGCCGGCGCAAAGCAGTGCCAGGCTCGATGTCCTTACGGCGCGGTAGATCATTTTGCGGAGACGCTCTTGAGTCTTGAAGAGAGGCTCTCAGAACACAAAACCCTGGGGCCGAGTTGCATGCACGAGCGGATCGATGACCGTTTCGAACAGGCTCTCCGTCCCCCAGGCGTCTTCCGCTATCCGGCGGATCAGCCTCGCCTCCATTACCGGAGGCTCGCCGACGACCACGAAGAGACGCCCGCCCACCGTGAGCTGGCGCTGGTAGCGCTCGTCCGGGACCGGAAGCGATGCGGTCAAGGCGATCGCGTCGTAACGCGTGTCGGAATCGAGCCGAGTCGCATCCTGCGTCACGACCTCCACGTCCCTGAGGTCGAGCGCGGCGATGTTGCGGCGGGTCAGCTCCGCGAGCTCGGGGAAGATCTCGAGCGAGCGGACCGATGCGCCGCCCGCCCGCAGACATGCGGTCACGAAGCCCGAGCCCGCCCCGACCTCGAGCACGCGCTCGCCGCCGGTGAGCGCGAGGGCCTGCAGAAGCCTGCCGACGACGCTGGGCCGCAGCATGTGCTGGCCGCACGGCAGCGGAATCTCCACGTCCGCAAAGGCGAGGAAACGATGTTGCGGCGCGACGAAGGCTTCGCGCGGCACCTTGCGCAGAGTCTCGAGCACCCGCGCATCGAGCACATCCCAGGCGCGCACCTGCTGCTCGATCATCTGTTCGCGTGCCTGAACCGTCGACATCGTGACTGGCGCTCCGATTGGACTTATTGCATCCCGGGGGCCCGGGGCCGTGAAGGTACGGGTTTTCGCGGCTCCTGCCAAGCCGCTTTGCGATGAGATATGGTGAAATGCCGACGGGACGCCGGACACGTACGCTATGCTTCGGTCGTCCGCGCCCCGGGCATGAGAATAATGAAAGCAATCCCGGACTGCTCACCAGCCGCTATTCCAATGACCCTGAAACAAAGCGCTCGAGTGTGCGGGAATCCGGCCGTCACCGGCGGGACTGAGTGATGTCCGCCATCGCCCTGTTGTGCATCCTGCTGGCGGTCGCCGCAGCCGTTCTCGTTGTGCTCTACGTCGTGCAGCGGCGCGAGCTGACGGACGTCACCCGGGTATCCCAGCAGCTGCAGCGGATCGCCATCGGCGGCTCACTGGCGGGCCGGGTGGAGGCGGCAAGCGCGAAGCCGGAGCTGTCGGCGCTCGTCACGGCCATCAACCACCTGCTGACTCGAGCCGCCGCCGAGCGCGACGGTGCCAGAGTGACGCCCAAGCTGTTCGCCGAGCTCGGCGAGCGCATCCACGAGGCGGTGCTGGTGCATCGCGAAGTGATTCTGTATGCCAACCGGCAGTTCGCCGCGCTGGTCGGAGCGGACCGCGTCGATCTCGCGGGGCGCCGGCTGGGCGATCTGGTCGCGCCCGAATATGCGGAGCTGGTGAACGAGAACATCCGCCGACGCCTGGCGGGCGAGCCGGCGGCGGAGCGCTACGAGGTCGAGGTCGTCGGCCGTGACGGCCAGGTGACCCGGCTCGAGATCACATCCGCGCGGGTGGACTACGAGGGGGGGAGCGCGCTGCTCGTGACGGGAGTGGAAATACTTCCCACGCAGACCGTCGAGGCGCTGCGCGTGAAGACCGAGGGCGAGTCGACGGCGTATCTGCTGGCCCTGAACTCACTGGCCGAGGCGGTGATCGTCACCGACATCCATGGGCACATCACGTACCTCAATCCCGCGGCGGAGCGGCTGACCGCGACGGCCGCCGACCATGCGGCGGGCAGGACGCTGGAGGAGATCGTCGGCCTCGTGGATGAGACCGACCGGCGCCTGCTGTCGGACCCGGTGCGCCAGGCGCTCACGAGCGGCGCGGCGGTGACCCTCGGCCGGCGCGCTCTGCTGATATCGCGCGCCGACGCCAGCGAGCGCTCGATCGAGCTGTCGGCGACGCCGATGCGCGACTCGGCCGGCGGGCAGGTGGGCACGGTGGTTCTGCTCCACGACGTCTCCGAGCAGCGCGGCCTCGCCCGTCAGATGTCCTATCAGGCGACTCACGACGCGCTCACCGGTCTCGTCAACCGGCGCGAGTTCGAGCGGCGGCTGGAGGAGGCGATCGAGAGCGGCCACCGCGGCGACGGCCAGCATGTGTTGTGTTATCTCGATCTCGACCGTTTCAAGGTGGTCAACGACACGAGCGGCCATCTCGCCGGCGACAGCATGCTGCGCGAGGTCGCGAAGCTCCTGCGTGACGCTGTTCGCGACAGCGACACGGTCGGCCGCCTCGGAGGAGACGAGTTCGGCATGCTGCTCGTCGGCTGTCCGCTCGAGAAGGCCCGCCAGATCGCCGATGACGTCTGCCGCTCCGTGGGCGAGCACCGCTTCGTCTGGCGGGACCGGATATTCAACATAGGTGTGTCGGTTGGCCTGGTGGAGATCTCGCGCGAGAGCGGCACGCTCGAGGAGCTGCTCACCGCGGCCGACTCCGCCTGCTACGTCGCCAAGAAGCAGGGCTCCGGCCGCGTGGCGGTGTACTCGGCGCGGGACGAGGCGCTCGCCCGCCACACGGGAGAGATCCAGTGGCTGCAGAAGCTGCAGAGCGCGCTCAAGGAGAGCCGCTTTCAGCTCTATCACCAGCCGATCGTCCCGGCGCACGGCGTCGACGGCGGCGGCCCGGCCATGGAGGTCCTGGTGCGCCTGCAGGACGAGGACGGCCATCAGGTGCCGCCGGCGGAGTTCGTGCGGGCGGCGGAGCGCTATCGGCTGATGGGCCTCGTCGACCGGTGGGTCGTGCAGACGACGCTCGCGGCCCTGGGGCGCGGCGCGATTCCGGTGCCCGGCGATCGCTGCGTCGCCATCAACATCTCGGGTCAGACGCTGGCGGACTCCCAGTTCCTGGAGTTCGTGGTCGAGTGCCTCGACAGCACCGGGGTGACGCCGTCACAGGTGTGCTTCGAGATCAGCGAGACGGCCGTGGTCGCCAATCTCGACCACGCGCGCCGCTTCGTCGGGGTCCTGCACGGGATGGGGTGTCAGTTCGCGCTGGACGACTTCGGCTCGGGCGTGGGGTCGTTCTCCAACCTCAAGAGCCTGCCGATGGACTATCTCAAGATCGACGGCTCTTTCATCCGCAACCTGTCACGGGACTCCGTGAACCAGGCGATGGTCACCGCGATGATCAAGCTGGCGCGTACGCTCAACTTCAAGGTGATCGCCGAGCAGGTCGAGGACAGTGCGGCGCTCGAGGCGGCGCGGCGGATGGGGGTCGACTTCCTGCAGGGCTACGCCATCGCGCGGCCGTTGCCGCTGCCTTTGGCGGCATGAGCGGCTCGCGGCCGCTCTTCACTTGCCGTCGACTTTCTCAGGCTCGAATCTCAGCGCGGCCCCGTTCATGCAGTAGCGCAGGCCCGTCGGCTTGGGCCCGTCGGGGAAGACGTGGCCGAGATGCCCGCCGCAGCGCGAGCAGTGCACCTCGGTCCGCTTCATCAGATGGCCGTGGTCCTCACGCGTGGCCACCGCTCCGGGCATCGGCTGAAAGAAGCTCGGCCAGCCGGTGCCGCTCTCGAACTTGGCCTGCGACTGGTAGAGCGGCAGGCCGCAGCCGGCGCAGTGGAACACGCCGGGACGATGCTCGTCATTGAGTGCACTGGTGCCTGCCCGCTCCGTGCCGTGACGGCGAAGCACGCGATACTGCTCCGGGGTCAGGCCGGCGCGCCACTCTTCTTCGGTCTTCTCGACCGCAAACCGCTCTTTCGATTCCACGCCGGGCACCTCGCGCAAGCTGCAAGCCTTTGCGCGAGTCCAACAGGTCGGAGGCGGACTTTCAAGCGGTCGGCCGCGGCCTGCGCGCCGGCATGTCCGCGGAGCCCACGCCGGCGTGAAAGCAACACCGACGCCCCTGGTGTACAATCCCAGCAGAATCAGCCTGTTGCGGCCGCATCGGCGGCTCCGGAGAGCCCCGATGTCGGGTACAGCCAACAACCAACAGCCGGCCGGATCGAAAACCAACGGTGCAAGTTGGCCGCAGGCGTGGTAAGAAGGGCGCCCGATTCATGCACGGGAGCGAGCAGCACGGAGGCGCCCAGCTTATGCAGCTTGCCCGACTATGGCGTGAACACCTCGCCGCAGGTTGTCCCCGCGAGCTTGCCGGCGTCGAGATCGCCGGCAGCGATGCGCGTACGCTCGATGCCGAGATCACCGCCTGCGTGAGCGCGCTCATCTGCCGGTCGATGACCGTGGACGAGCGGATCGAGCGCCGGCTCGCCGAGATCAGCGAGGCGCTGGCCAGCAAGCAGGCGGAAGCGGACGAGCCGGTGGCTACCTACTGCGCCCGGCTCAACCGGCTGGTAGGCGCGATGCTGACGGAGTCGCGGTCGGGAAGGGCCTGAGTCCCGCTCAGGCGCTACTCCGGGGTGCTCCTCCCCCACCCTCGAGCTGTCACTCTAGCGACGGAGCCTCGGGCACAGCAGTTCTTCGGCAATGCCTCTCGCACGATTCTTGCTCAGCTCGGGCTGGGTGAGTATCGGGGAGCGCGCTGTAGTGGGATGCTCGAGTCTTGCCGGAGAGACTTTCGTGGAGGACTTGCCGCACGCGGAGGTGCCGCTCAAGGTTCTGGTGGTCGATGACCAGGTGGATTCCGCCGACGCCGTGGCGTGCCTCCTGTCGATGATGGGCCACGAGGTGCACACCGCCTATGGGCCTCACGAGGCCCTGGAGAAGTACCGGCAGATCCGCCCCGAAGTCGTCTTCATGGACATCAGCATGCCGGAACTGAGCGGACTGGAAACGGCCGCCCGCATCCGCTCCATGCCCGAGGGCACGTCGACCACCATCATCGCCCTGACCGGTCTGGGTCACGAGGCCGACCGCCGCCGCTCGCGCGAGGCGAGCATCGATCATCACGTGGTGAAGCCGGCGTCCCCTGCCGTGCTGCATCGCCTGCTCAGCGCCATCCACCCTGCTCAGTAGATTGGCGCACAAAACCGCATGGAGCGATTTTGAACGCCTGGCGTAGCCAGGCGGGCCCCGCGGGGGCCGAGGCGCAGGGATTGCGCCGAGTAAAGCCGGCATCCTGCCGCGTTGCTCGGCTCCGTCCCTGGGCCGAGCCCTCCGGGCCGGCTGACGCCGTCCAAAATCGCTCCTGCGATTTTGTGCGCAGCCAGCCCCTTGGCTTTCTCGAACTCGCGGCCGTTTCCCGGCGCGCCTGTTGCAGCGGCGGGTCTCAGGAGGAAGGGCCCTGGGCCGCTTGCTCACTTGCTTTCGGGCATCAGAGCAGCGGGATCATCAGCAGGGCGACGATGTTGATGATCTTGATCAGGGGGTTGATGGCCGGGCCGGCGGTGTCCTTGTAGGGGTCGCCGACGGTATCGCCGGTCACCGCGGCCTTGTGAGCCTCGGAGCCCTTGCCGCCGTAGTTGCCTTCCTCGATGTACTTCTTGGCATTGTCCCAGGCGCCGCCGCCGGTCGTCATGGAGACCGCGACGAAGAGACCCGTCACGATCGTGCCGATGAGAAGTCCGCCGAGTGCCTTGACGCCGGAGCCCGGGCCCAGCAGGTAGTTCATCACCACCACCAGGACGATGGGCACCACGATCGGCAGCAGCGACGGGATGATCATCTCGCCGATCGCAGCACGGGTCAGCAGGTCGACCGCCCGCGAGTAGTCGGGCTTGGCCGTTCCTTCCATGATGCCCTTGATCTCGCGGAACTGGCGGCGGACCTCGGTTACCACGGAGCCGGCCGCGCGTCCCACGGCTTCCATGGCGAGCGCGCCGAAGAGGTAGGGCACCAGGCCCCCGATGAATAGCCCGATGATGACCGCCGGGTCCGACAGCGAGAAGGCGACGAGCTTGCCCGCCGACTCGAGGTTGTGGGTGTAGTCCGCGAAGAGCACCAGGGCCGCCAGCGCCGCGGAGCCGATGGCGTACCCCTTGGTGACCGCCTTGGTGGTGTTGCCGACCGCATCGAGCGGGTCGGTGATGTCGCGCACCTGCTTCGGCAGTCCGGCCATCTCCGCGATGCCGCCCGCATTGTCGGTGATCGGGCCATACGCATCGAGCGCGACGATCATGCCCGTCATCGACAGCATGGCCGTGGCCGCGATCGCGATGCCGTAGAGCCCCACGCCGCTCGCCTCACCGAGCTTGAACGATGCCCAGATCGCGAGGCACACGGCGATGACCGGCAGCGCGGTGGCCTTCATGGAGACTCCGAGACCCGCGATGATGTTGGTCGCGTGGCCGGTCTGTGACGCCGCGGAGACCTTGCGGACCGGGCTGTACTCGGTCGCGGTGTAGTACTCCGTGATGACGATGAGCGCGGCGGTGAGGCCGAGGCCGATCAGCGAGCAGCCGAAGAGCGAGTTCCCCTGCGCGGGCATCAAGCCGTGCGTGATGAAGTAGAAGCCGATCGCCGAGACGACGCCGGAGACGATCACGCCCTTGTAGAGGGCGTTCATGATCTTGCCGCCCTCGCGCGTGGAGACGAAGAAAGTGCCGATGATGGAGGAAACGATCGATACCGCGCCGAGCGCGAGGGGGTAGATGGCGGCGTTGAAGCCGGCCGCCTCGCTCTGCTTGCCGAAGAGCAGACCGCCGAGCAGCATGGTTGCCACGACGGTGACGGCGTAGGTCTCGAACAGATCCGCGGCCATCCCCGCGCAGTCGCCGACGTTGTCACCGACGTTGTCCGCGATCACCGCGGGGTTGCGCGGGTCGTCCTCCGGGATGCCGGCTTCCACCTTGCC
>DASZYK010000421.1:0-2639 GCA_035545455.1 Steroidobacteraceae bacterium | reverse complement strand
GGCATCCTGCGGGCGCGCGGCCTCATCAATTCCCGGGAGCATCTCGAGAGCCTCTTCGAGGCGCAGCGCCGCGGCGTCGCCTCGCTGCAGCAATTCTTCGAGAGCCGCGCCGATTCGCGCGCCGCCTGAGGAGGTAGGGAGAATGAAGCTACTCGATTCGTTGTGTGAACGCTCGGCCCGGCAGCTCGCGCGCCGGCTCTCCCGGCGCAGCGTGCTCGGCAATCTCGGAGCGGTGCTGGTGGGCGCGTCGCTCGTGCCGCTGCTGCCGGTCGCGCGCGGCGCCCAGCCGCACGGCGCGTCCGCGGAGCCGAAGGCCGATCCGGGCGACCCGACGCAGTGTGATTACTGGCGGTACTGCGCCATCGACGGGTTCCTCTGCAGCTGCTGCGGCGGCTCGCAGCACAGCTGTCCGCCGGGCACCGAGGCTTCGCGCATCACCTGGATCGGGACCTGCCACAATCCCGGCGACGGTCGGGATTACATCGTTTCCTACAACGACTGCTGCGGCAAGAGCAGCTGCGGCCGCTGTCTCTGCAATCGCAACGAGGACGACAGCCCGCTCTACGTACCGTTCCGCTCGAACGATTACGACTGGTGCGCCGGCAGCCAGTCGGGAATCCCCTACAACTGCTCGATCTCGCGCATCATCGGGGTCGCCAAGTGAGGGGACGCCGCGGTGGCCGGCCCGGCAGGGCGGGCGCGCTCGCGAGGCTCTCGACGCTCTGCCTGCTGCTCGCGGTGCTCACGCCCGAGGCGAATGCCGGCCCGCGCACCGACTACATGCTCGATTGCATGGGCTGTCATCTTGCCGACGGGGCGGGCGTTCGCGGCAAGGTGCCCGACATGCGCGACTCACTGGTGCCGCTCTCGGGCACGGCGGCGGGGCGCCGCTACCTGGTGGAGGTTCCGGGTGTCGCGCAGTCCCCGCTCTCGAACCGCGATCTCGCGCAGCTCCTCAACTGGATGATGAGTCACCTGAGCGCGCAGGCGGTGCCGAAGAGCTTCAAGGCCTTCACGCCGGCGGAGGTGGCCGCGTATCGCAGGACTCCACTCGTCGACGTCATGGGAACCCGGCTGCGGCTGCTCGGTGCCGCGCCCAGCCGGCCAGGACCCAAGCGCAGCGATGCCCCGCTCAGCGACGCGGGATCGGGCTGACCGGCGCACCGGTGGCATTGACATCCAATTCAATCAGCCAATGCCCGCGCGTGCGATGCCACACCTCCAGGTACGTGCCTCGCTCCACGACTCCCTGGTTGGATGACACGCTGTAGGAACCATAGAAGTAGGCCAGATCTCCGGCCGCCTCGGCGCGATCCGTGCCGATGCGCAATTTGACGCCGGACTGCAGCATCTTGTCGACCTCCGCGCGGATCGCTTCGCGCCCGCGGACCGGAGCGGCTCCTGACATGACGAGCTCGGCATCGGGGGCATAGAGCGCCGCGACGGCGGCTGAGTCCCCGCGATTGAAGGACGTCTCCCATGAGCGCTTCTGCGCAAGGGGTATGCCGGAGTCCGTCGGGGCGCCGCAGCCGGCCGCGGCCAGGATGAGCGCCATGGCCGCGGCGCGGCGGATCCATCGCGGCCCGTCGACCGTGCGCCGGCCGCTCACGGCGCATCCCCCTGTGTCTTGCCCGGAGGCTGAGCCGCGGAGGGCTGCATCTGCCAGGCTTGGTCGATCAGATAATCGTGGATCGCCGCGGCATCCTTGCGTGTCAGCACGTCGTCGAAGCGGCCCATGCCGTTCGCCTGGTCGGCGCCTTGCAGCACGATCTCGAAGAAGGCGGGACTCAATGCGGCCGGCGTCCGGCGCAGGTCCGGCAGGAGTCCGCGTCCGAAGACGTGGCATCGTGCGCAATACCGGTTGTAGAGCACCTCACCGCGCGCGATCGCCCGGGGAGCTCCGGTTCGCGGCGGCGGCGGCGGAAGCGCCGCTTCCCGGAAGCGCGGCGGTCGGGGAGTCGGGCCGCCTCCCACGCGAAACGTGACGATGCGATCTTCGTTGCCAAACCGGTAGGCGGCGCTGGCCTCAGGAAACGGCGCGTAGAGTACTCCGCCGCCGTACCCGGCCATCACCGACACGTATTGCACCGCTCCCACCCGGTAAGTCATGGGCGCCGCCATGATCGAGGTCCCTGCGTCGAGGCGCTCGAGGAGCTTGCCCGTATCCGCCGCATAGACGTTGAGGTGGCCCGTGACGTCACCCTGAAAGACGAGATTGCCGCCCGTCGACAGGATCCCGCCGTCCCAGATGCTCGCAGTCTGTCGCTGCCAGGCGATCCTGCCCGTCATCGGGTCGACGGCGCGGATGAATCCACGGCTCACGGGGGGCGGCCCGCCGCGCGCGAGCTCGCTCAAGGGCGGCAACGGGCCATACAGGCTCTCGAGATCCTTGGGCGAGTAGTCCTGCGGAAAGAAGAATGCCAGATCGAAGTTGCCCTGGATCAGGCCGGCGCGGCGGCGGGTGGTGTTGACGTACACCATCGGCGAGTCGATCACGGGGATGTAGACGAGTCCCGACTCCGGGTCGAACGACATCGGCTGCCAGTTGTGCGCGCCGATGGCGCCGGGCCAGATGAGCTTCGGAGCGTGCGTCCAATCGAGCGACGGCCGCCCGATGGGGCGGTGGGTTACGGGATCGA
>DASZYK010000420.1:0-7301 GCA_035545455.1 Steroidobacteraceae bacterium | reverse complement strand
GAGTACGGGCTGCAGGTCAGCTATGTCGAGTCGCGGTGACGGCTCGGCGTCGCCGCCCATGACGATGACTCGCCGTTCGCGCGGCGCAAGATCTTCGGCGCCTTCGGCGGCGTGCGTACCGGCCCGGTGGTGTGGCTCGGGGAGGTGGACAGCGTCGAGAACGGGTTCGCGCCGCTCGCGGGCGTGACGCAGGCGGCGGCGCTCCTCGAGGCCGACTGGCGCATCCGGGCCGGGAACAATCTCAAGTTCACCGTGGAGCGCTACGATCCCAACCGGGACGTGGACGGCAACAGGCGGACCCGGCTGAGCCTGGTCTACGAGCTGACGCCGGTGCAGTTCGTGCAGCTACGAGCCGGGGTGCGCGACTACGACGGGCCGCGCGGAATCGACTCGCAGAACACGCGGCTTTTCTTCATCCAGCTGCATGGATTCTTCTGAGCGGGTCGCGGGCGGATCATCGATCCGGCCCGATGCCTCCGCGGGACCGTCGCAGCTGGGCCGCGCCAGCGCGTCCGCCACCGCCACGCAGGCATTGACGGAGGTCAGGACGCCGGCGGGAGTGGACAGGCGCCGCAAGCTATGGATGAGGATCTGCTCCACCCTGGCGCCTGGCAACCGCCTGCCGTCGGCGAGCAGAAGCGCGACTATTCCGGTCACCTCGGCCGTAGCGAGGGAGCTGCCGGAGGCGAAGTCGTAGTGTCCTCCGGGTGTCAGTGTCAGGATGCCGTGGCCGGGGGCGAGCAGGTCCCGGGAGCTTCCTGCCGCGTCTTCCGCGGACTGCACGGCGAGCACTCCGGGTACATCGATCGGGAAGGTGGCAGTCACTCCGCGGCGCGCCGGCGGGACCGCGCCGACGTAAATGATGCCCTGCTGCATGCCGTAACGGATGAGACGCGCGAGGAGAGGGTCGGGCGGTCCGGCGAGGCTCAGGTTGACGATGTCCGCGTGAGCCGCGATGGCGGCCTCGAGCGCCTGCGCCAGCGTGAAGCTGTCGCAAGCCGCCTCCGCGGCATCCTCCCGCAGGGGCCAGCAGGCCTTGAGCGCGATCAGGCGCGACGCGGGGGCCACACCCAACACCCCTCGTCCGCCGGCGGCGGTTGCGGCGATTATGCCGGCGACTTGCGTGCCGTGCCGGTCACCGGCGAACTCGCCCTTGCCGCGGTCGACGAAGTCCCGCCGCGCGATGATGCGGCCGCGCAGGTCGGCATGGCGGTAGTCCACCCCCGTATCGATGACGGCGATGCGCACGGCGGCGCCTTCCGAGAGCCGGTGGGCCTCCAGCACCCCGAGCTCCCTCAGGTTGCGCTGCAGCGGCAGGTAGGTGCGTTTGTTGGGAGACGGCGGCGGCGTATCCGAGCGCTCGGTTGAGCCCGCGCGCGCTCCGGCATCGCCTTCCGTCGTGAATTGATTGAGCGGCTCCACGGATTCGACGCGCGAGTCGCGCTCGAGCCGCGCGATCAGGTCATCGCGCGGAGTCAGGCTCGGCACGCGGACCACGATGCAGTTCACCCGCAGGCTCTCGATCGGCCAGGCGGAGACTTCCCGCAGCCTGTAGTCACGCTCCAGCGAGCGGGCTATGGCGCGCGCCCTCGCACTGACTCCGTAAACTCCGCTCGCTGCGTAGCCCCTCGGCGTCGACCCGGGCATCGCCACCGCCGGTTCCGGGTCGTTGCGCACCGTGATGACGACGAAGCGGGCCGGGTCCGTCCGCGCGAGCGCAGGCAATTCGGGTGGGCGCAGCGCATCCTGTTGCAGTGCGCAACCCGCCATGAGGCCGAGCGCGGCCAACACGGCAGATCTGAGCAGCCATCTCTCCACGTTCAGCGCACGCCGCCCTGTATCGGCTCAGCGAGGAGGACCGCGGAGCTCGCGCGCAGGGCCGCGACGCGCCTGCCGAGCGCGGCTCGCGAGTCGGGCGGAGGCGCGAATCCCAGCGTATAGACGCCTCCGTCCGCCGGGCCATCGATGATGTGCGCGCCGACACCTCCCAGCAATGTCTGCAGGGCTCCCACGGACAGATTGCTCTTGAACACAACGCGTACGCGCGGACCGGAATCGTAGTCGGGCGAAGCGGACGTGAGAGTCACGTAGCGGGCGCCGCCCGGGGCGCCGGCGGAATGCCATGCCCATGCGCCGACTCCGATCGCGAACGCCTGCAGGACCACGGCAGCGGCCAGCCATCTTACTGCCGGTGGACTCTGTCGGAAGGGGCGCGTCGCGCGCTGCGCATGCAGGCCCAGGCTCCGCGCGCGCGGCGCCCGCTCGGTTTCCGGGCTCTGGATGCGCGAGAGCAGCTTCTGATACGAGGATTCGGCGGCAAAGACGAGCGGGCCGTCGGTGCGCATCGCATCGCGCACCCGCAGCTGCTCCTCGTAGTCTTCCTGGCACTCGGGGCAGGTCGCGATGTGCCCGCGCAGCGCCGGCTCGGCATCATCGGGAAGCGAGCCGTTGACGATCCAGGGGATGATGAGCCCGGCCCGCGCGTGCAGTGCGGAGCTCTTGGAACGCAGTTTCACTATGAATCTCCGGTTCAATCGGGGCCCGCCAGGTTGGCGAGGAGGGTCTTCAGCTTGCGCCGCGCGTGGAACATGCGGGTCTTCACGGTGTTGACCGGGCACTGCATGATCGTTGCGATCTCCTCGCACGAGTGACCGACGTGGTAGGCGAGCTCGATCACCATCCGCTGCTCGAGCGGCAGCCGCTGCAGGGCCACATCCAGCCATTCGCTGATCTCTTCCCGCAGGGCGGGCTCTTCCGTGCCGATCGCGGCCTCGATGTCGGTCTCCGCGGGCGCGGGCCCGGCATAGCGCAACGTCTTCAGCCCTCGGCGGTAGGCGATCCCGAGAATCCACGTGGACACCCGTGAGGCGCCGCGAAAGTCGCCGGCATGTTGCCAGATGACCCAGAAAGTGTCGTTGATGATCTCCTCGGCGAGCTCGTACCGCGTGGTGAGCCGCATGAGAAAGCGGGCGAGCCGCCGATGATAGAGGAGATAGAGCTCCTTCATCGCGGCGCCGTCCCGGTCCGCGATGCGTGCGAGGAGGGCGCGCTCGCGCTGGTCGGTCGAGCCGTCCCGTCCGGGTCTCGAATCCCTCTCGGGCGAAGTCATCGCATTCTCTGGCTGGTGCGCCCCCGCCGCGGCGTAATTGGCGAGCATGCGCGTGTGTACCTTGCCTCCCGCCCGGGGTTCATGCCCGGGGGCTCAGAAGCGCCACAGCAGCGTCGCCGAGACCCGCCCGCCGGCGGAGTCCCGCCCGAAGAGGCGCACGGCGCGCGCCGCCGTGTGGAAGTAGCCCACATCGAGCACCAGAGGCCCCGCGGAGTGGGTGAGCTCCAGGCTCCAGAAGCCGTATCCGGTGCCAAAGGGATCGGTCATCCGATCGTAGCCGGCCGAGGCCGAGAGGGACAGCCAGGAGGCGAGCGGCTGGCGCCATTCGGCGCCGTAGGCGAAGGCGCTGCGGTCCTGCTCGGTCTGCAGCGCGCCGCCATAGCGCTCGTAATGAATGGCATCCGGAGTCCAGGCGAGGGTGAGGTACAGCCGCTCGGCGAGGCTCCAGCTCATCCCGAGCTGATCGTAATCGTAGCGCTCGCCGAAGAGATGGGGGTTGCCATAGCCGCCGCCCGGGAAGGCGTAGCGGGTATAGGTCAGCGTCGCGCTCACATTGGCCGTGACCGCCAGGCTGTAGCCGGCGTAGGGCTCGAGCTCCTTCGCGCTGCCGCATGGGCTCGAGCCGAGTCCCGCCGACCCCCACACCCCCGCGAAGGCGGCCCAGTAGGAGGTTCCGCGCACGCGCAGGTGCACGTCCGCCTGCGCGGCCGGATGGCCGCAGGTCTGCGAGACCCCCCGATAGATGTCATCCCGGGTCAGCGCCAGGGAGCCGCCTGCATCGACCGCCGCCCGGCAAGTCGCCGGGCAGCAGGACAACATACAAGAGGCGGCCAGAGCCGCGGGACCGAGAGCGCGCATGGAGGTGCATCTTGCACCGTTTCCCGCGTGCGGGGAATCAGCGCCTCGGGTGCGGTTCCAACCACCATGACCCGCAGCCGTTCGGCGGACTGTGCTCGTGCCACGGACACGGGACGGGCATGGCAGCGACTGCTCTTCGCGCCGACGCGAACTCTGCCGATCGGACGTTGCTCAAGCGCCTGGATATCTGCGAATCACATCGTCTCCTACGGCCGTTTCGCCGCACCCGTCCCGCGATTCGTCCCTTGGTCACAAAAATCGACGTTTCGATATAAATTGCTGGATCAGGGTGCTTTCCACCGCGTCTACTCACGCCACCTCGGCGGAGATGGTTCGATGCATAGACGACAGTTGCTGATTTCGGCCGCAACCCTGGCGCTGCCGGCTCTCCCATTGCCGCGCGTGCTGGCGCGCGCGGCCAGCCGCTCCCCGGCAGACCGGGTGCGGCCTTCCGATCCTGCGTGGCCGTCCGCCGCCGCGTGGGAAGGCCTCGAGCGAGAGGTCAATGGAAATCTCCTGAAGGTGGCGCCTCTTCTGGGCGCCTGCGCCGGCAGTCGAGATACGCAGGCGTGCCGGGACACGCTCGAGAACCTGGCCAATCCTTTCTATCTTGGAGACCAGCCGGCCGGCACTCAGCTTTCCGGATGGGTCGGTGCGTGGCGATCGGCGCCCAGCGTGTACGCAGTTGCCGCGCGGAGCACGGCCGATGTCGCCGCCGCAGTCAATTTCGCGCGCCGGAACAGGCTGCGTCTCGTGGTAAAAGGCGGCGGTCACAGTTATCAGGGAACCTCGAACGCACGGGACTCGCTGCTCGTCTGGACGCGCGCGATGACCGGTATCACTCTGCATGAGGACTTCGTGCCGGCGGGAGCTGGCGGTCGCGTCGAGCCCCAGGCGGCGGTCACGATCGGCTCGGGAGCCATGTGGATCGACGCCTATGATGCGGTCACGACCCGTGCAGGACGCTATGTTCAGGGCGGAGGATGCACGACGGTCGGCGTTGCCGGCCTGGTCCAGAGCGGCGGATTCGGGTCCTTCTGCAAGGGATTCGGTACTGCGGCCGGGGGGTTGCTGCAAGCGGAAATCGTGACCGCGGATGGCGCAGTGAGAACGGTGAATGCCCACGCGGATCCGGAGCTGTTCTGGGCGCTGAAAGGCGGGGGCGGCGGCAGCTGGGGCGTGGTGACGAAGGTGACGTTGCGCACTCATCCTCTGCCGCAGTTCTTTGGCGGAGCCGGGGGCACCATCGCGGCGCGCTCTGACGGGGCGTACCGGCGTCTGATCCGTCAGTTCGTGGACTTCTACGCTGATCGCCTGCTGAATCCCCACTGGGGCGAGCAGGTTCGGCTCGGCCCACAAAATACGCTCGAGCTGTCGCTGAACTGCCAGGGACTCACCCCAGGGGAGGTGCAGGCGTTGTGGAACCCGTTTTTCGACCGCATCAAGGCGGATGGCGAGCTGCGCGTCGCCGGCGGGTTATGGGCGAGTGCCGGTCCGGCGCGCCACTGGTGGGACGCGGTGTACCGAAAGAGCCGCGGCAATGACTCGATGATCAGCGATCCGCGTCCGGGTGCTCCTGCGAACCACGCATGGTGGTCCGGCGACAGGGAGCAGGTGGGAGCGATGCTTTATGCGTATGAGTCAGCATGGCTGCCGGTATCGTTGCTGCGACCATCGGAGCGCGGTCGGCTTGCGGACGCACTCTATGCGAGCAGTCGCCACCATGGCGTCGAGCTGCATTTCAACAAGGGCCTCGCCGGGGCGCCGCCCGAAGCGCTCGCGGCTGCGGCCGGCACTGCCACCAATCCCGAGGTCCTGAGGGCGTTCGCCCTGGCGATCATCGCGGACGGCGGGCCGCCGGCGTTCCCGGGCCTGGCCGGCCGGTCACCCAACATCCCGCAGGCTCGCGACAAGGCCCGCGCCGTAGCGCAAGCGATGTCGCAGCTGCGCCGGGTCGCCCCCAAGGCCGGGTCATACGTATCCGAGAGCAACTTCTTCGAGGCGGACTGGCAGCGCTCATACTGGGGCAGCCACTATCCGCGCCTGCGGCTCGTCAAGCGGAAATACGATCCGGATGGACTGTTCTTCGTGCATCACGGGGTCGGCAGCGAAGACTGGAGTGCCGATGGCTTCACGAGACTTCGGTAGCGTCCGCGGCGCCTGCAGAGCCGGACATTACCAGTGTCCAATCGCGCGCCGACGCATACGTGCGACTCAGGGGGACGCGTCGGCCATCCTGAAGCTCCAGGCTCTTATCGCCATCCTGGCGGCCGCGGATACTGCGTATTGCGCTCAAGCGCACCAGATGCGAGCGGTGCGTGCGTGCGAACTCCGTCGCGGGCAGCAAACGGGTCACTTCCTTCATCGTCGCGCGGTGGAGGAAGTCGCCCGCTGCGGTAAAGAGTGTGACGTAATTGCCGCTCGCCTCGACGTGCAGGAGTGCGGCGAAAGGAACCAACACGTTGCCGCGAGTCGTTCTTACAGTGAAGCCCTCGCGTTCGCCTGCTTCTTCGACCGCCATCGATCGGGGCGTGTGGCCCATGATCCAGCGCGAGGCCGTGAAGACACCAACGAAGAAGCAGTAGGTGAAAAAATCCTTGCCGAATTCGTACGCGAAGCCGTTCAGCGGCGGGCCGAAGCGGTAGCTGTGCCCCAGTAGCGCGAACACGCCCTTGCGGATGGCCACCATGGCGCTGACGTGAATGACGCTGAAGACGAGCGAGGCGAGAAGGTGAGCGGCAAGGGATCTCACCGTGCGATCGAGAAGCGGGAAACGCGCGGCTGACCAGGCCACCGGGCCGATGAGCGCGAGCAGTACCGCGCCGCTCGAGAGCTCGTAGATCCAGACCTTCCACAAAGGTCCTGGCTGCCCCGTGAATGCCGACAGGTAGACGTTCTGCAGGAGCCCGACGATGCAGACCGTCCCGATGACCACCCACGGCGCCCGAGGGTTCGCGGCAAGCCCCGACAGCCGGCGCCACTGTCCCGGGAAAGGATGCCGGGCTCTCTGAAGAGCTCCCTTGATGCTCAATCGCAATGTGTCGGGCATGGAAGATTTCGGCCATGCATCTCGGTATCTCGAGCGTCCGGGGTGCCGCGTACGCTGCGCGCAGCCGCATCGGCGCCTGCCGCCACTCGTCCGCGGGCTGCCGGCGATCATTGCCCTGTCCATGACGGCCGGCGCAGCGACCATCGCGGCTGGGTGCAGGAGTGAATAGTGTACCTCCTGCAAGGAAATGGAAGCCACGACATTCCTCCATCCGGCGGTACGGAAGGCGCCCGGCGAAGCTGGGGACTACCTGCGAGGCTGTGAGCGTTCAGGCACACCGCGCGT
>DASZYK010000419.1:0-1997 GCA_035545455.1 Steroidobacteraceae bacterium | reverse complement strand
CGGCATCATGGAGCACGTCGAGCAGGCGGGCGTGCACTCCGGGGATTCCGGCTGCTGCCTGCCACCGAACAGCCTCAGCGCGCAGATCCAGGAGAGCCTGCGCGATCAGACCCGCAGGCTCGCCAAGGCGCTCTCGGTCGTGGGCCTCATGAACATTCAGTTCGCCATCCAGAACGGTGTGATCTACGTGCTGGAGGTCAATCCGCGCGCCTCGCGCACGGTGCCGTTCGTCTCCAAGGCGACCGGCCTGCCGCTGGCGAAGATCGCCGCGCGCGTGATGACGGGCAGGAAGCTGCGCGAGCAGGGCGTGACCGCCGGCCCCGTTCCCCCGTATTATTCGGTCAAGGAGGCGGTGTTCCCGTTCGTCAAGTTCCCGGAGTCCGACCCCATTCTCGGACCCGAGATGAAATCCACCGGAGAAGTGATGGGCACCGGCCGAACCTTCGGCGAGGCTTACGCCAAGGCCCAGACCGCCTCGGGTGTGATGCTGCCGCGCAAGGGGGTGTGCTTCATCAGCGTGCGCGACCGGGACAAGCCCGGGGCGCTGGCGCTCGCGCGGCGCCTGATATCGCGCGGCTTCGAGGTCGTGGCGACCGAAGGCACGGCGCGGGCACTGACCGAAGCCGGGATCGCCTGCCGCAGGGTGAACAAGGTGCGCGAGGGCAGACCGCACGTCGTGGACATGATCAAGAACGACGAGATCGACCTGATCGTCAACACGACCGAGGGCAAGCTCGCCATACGTGAATCGAACTCCATCCGCCGCGAGGCGGTGCACCACCGCGTCACCTACTACACAACGCTGGCGGCCGGGCTCGCCACGTGCGAGGCCATGGATCATCTGGACGAGGTCGAAGTGAACCGCCTGCAGGACCTCCACGGTGAGGCGCTCACTGCATGAAACGCACCCCAATGACACTGCGCGGCGCAGAGGCGCTGCGCGCCGAGCTGAAGCGGCTGAAGTCCGAGGCGCGCCCCAGCGTCATCAAGGCCATCGCCGAAGCGCGCGGCCATGGCGATCTGTCCGAGAACGCCGAGTATCACGCCGCGCGCGAGCAGCAGGGCTTCATCGAGGGCCGCATCAAGGAGATCGAGGCGAAGCTCGCCAATGCCGAGATCATCGATCCGAGCAAGCTGACCAACACGGGCAAGGTGGTCTTCGGCGCCGTGGTGGAGCTCGAGGACCAGGACGACGGCAGCCGCGTGGTCTACCAGGTGGCCGGGGAGGATGAGGCCGACATCCGCGCGGGCCGGGTCTCCATCACCTCACCGATTGCGCGCGCGCTCATCGGCAAGTCCGAGGGCGAGGTCGTCGACGTGTCCGCGCCGGGCGGGGTCCGCTCGTACGAAATCGTCACGGTCCGGTTCGAGTAATCCTCGAGCGGGCTAATCCGGGATCACGATTCGCGGCAGGTCCGGGCTCGGGCGGTACAGAACGGCCACATTGCCGATCCGGTGCACGAGCGAGCTGCCGGTCCGCCGGGCGAGCTCCGCGAACAGGGCATCGCGCGCCTCGCGGTCCCCACCGGGGGCCTTGATCTTGATGAGCTCGTGATCGGCGAGCGCGCGGTCGGTCTCGAGGGCGACCGCATCCGTCAGGCCCGCCGAGCCCATCCGTACGACCGGCTGCAGCTCGTGAGCCAGGCCGCGCAGGTGGCGGCGCTGGCGTTCGGAAAGCGGTGCTGGAGACGACATATACCCGTCGGGATTCTACAGGCTGGCATGGCCAAACGTTCCAAAAGCAGCGCGCGCTGGCTGAATGAGCATTTCAACGATCCCTTCGTGCAGCGGGCGCACGCGGAAGGGTGGCGGTCGCGCGCCGTCTTCAAGCTGGAAGAGGTCGATCGGCGCGAGAAACTGCTGGATCCGGGGGCGATCTGCCTCGATCTGGGCGCCGCGCCGGGCGCCTGGAGCCAGTACGCGCGCCGCCGCATCGGGCCTGGCGGCCGGGTGGTAGCCACCGATATCCTGCCGATGGAGCCGCTCGCGGGGGTGGA
>DASZYK010000418.1:0-2961 GCA_035545455.1 Steroidobacteraceae bacterium | reverse complement strand
ATCCACCGCGGCCGGCGGACGCTGGAGGCGGATATCCACCCCCGACTCGTGAGCCGCCGTACCACGCAACAACACCATGAACCCGTCTTCGAAGCGAGGCTCGACAGGTACCGCGGCGATACCCGCGATCGTCTCCCGACTCCGTGACGGCTTCGAGCTCACCAGCCTGACGAGTCCGCCATCCGGCACAGCGTCGATGACCTCCGGATCATCGAGCAGCCGTGCCTGCAGGCTGCGGGCATTGCCGCCGGGCCCCGGATCGAGCACCAGGCTGCGGCCGGCCGCGACACGGGTGACGCCACCCGGCTCGCTCTGCGCGAGCGCCCTGCCCGCGTGCAGCACGAGGACTTTCGCGGCCTTCTCCGCCTCATCGAGGTACGAGGTGCTGGTCAGCACTGTCAGACCCTGATCGCGCACGAGGTGCTCGATGATGGCCCAGAGCTCCCGCCGCGAGAGCGGATCGACGCCGACCGTCGGCTCATCGAGCAGCAAGAGCTCCGGTGAGCGCACAAGCGTGCACGCGAGGCCGAGCTTCTGCTTCATGCCTCCGGAGAGCTTCCCGGCCAGGCGTCCGGTGAAGCGGCCGAGATCGGTCATCTGCATGAGCTGCGGATAGCGTTGGCTGCGCTCCTCGGCGGTGACGCCATGCAGGTCGGCATAGAGGTCGAGGTTCTCCTGCACGCTCAGGTCTTCGTACAAGCCGAACTTCTGTGGCATGTATCCGATGCGCTCCTGGATGCGCTGCGGCTCCACCGCGGGATCGAGGCCGAGAACCCGCAACGTACCGGCGTCCGCCGACAGCAGGCCGGCCATCAGGCGAATGAGCGTCGTCTTGCCCGCACCGTCCGGGCCGACGAGCGCGGTCAGCTCGCCCGCGCACACCTCGATCGACACGCCATCGAGCGCGAGGACCTCGCCGCCGTTGCGGGGCGCGCGGAACACCTTGCGCAAGTCCTTGCCTGTGACGATCGGCGGCGCCATGTCAGCTGTGCGAACTGTTGGGCGACAGATACACGGTGGCCGGCATTCCCAGCCGCAAGGAGTCGCCCGGGTCTTTCACGAAGACGCGGATCTGGTACACGAGGCTCGAGCGCAGCTCCGGGGTCTGCACCGTCTTCGGCGTGAATTCGGCCACGGGAGAGATGAACCCCACCCAGCCGTCGAACCGCCGGCCGGGGAACGAGTCGACCTGCACGCTCGCGGCCATGCCGGGACGCACCAGGCCGAGGTCACGCTCCGACACGTAGGCGCGCACCCACTTGGGGTCGGTGATGGCGAGAGTGAACGCGGTCTTCTGCGGTGAAGCCATGTCGCCCGGCTCCGCGATCCGGGAGCGCACGACGGCATCGAGCGGCGCCTTGAGGGTGGCGTCCGCGAGCTCCTGCCTGAGCAGCGCCACCTTCGCCTCGTCGGCCGCGAGCATCGCCTGCGCCTGCGCGATATCCTCCTTGCGCGGGCCGATCACGGCGAGCTCGAGCGCCTTGCGATTCACGGCTACCCTGGCCTGCGCGACGTCCCATTGCGCCTTCGCGTTGTCCAGATCCTGGCGGCTGACGGCTCGTCCGCTCGAGCTCTGAAACACCTGCCTGACGCGCAGGTAGTTCTCCCGCGCCTGCCTTGCGTCAGCCTGCGCGAGCGCGAGGTTGGCGCGGGCCTGCGCGACCTCCTGCGGCCGGCTGCCGTTGCGCAAGCGCTGCACCACCGCAGCCTGGGCGTCGGCCTGCGCCTTTGCCTGGTCGAGCTGGGGTGTCAGGCGGCTCGTGTCCAGCAGCGCCAGGACCTGTCCCTTGCGGACGCGATTGCCTTCCTGCACGAGCACCCTGACGATCCGCTGACTGTCGTTGAAGGCGAGATTCACCTCCCGCAGGTCGACGTTGCCGTAGAGCACGATCTCGTTGCTCGCCGCATGGCGATCCGTGAGCCACCAGGCGATGCCCGCGGCGGCGAGCGCCACGATGGCGAGGAGGATGATTTTCTTCTTCATGCCGAACCGCTTTCCTGTGGGACCGCTCGACCCGAAAAATTGTCTATCAGTTGATAGACATCTGTCAAGTGATAGAATTCGACCCGCAACAGGCTACACTCGAATGCTGATCGCGAAATCGTGAGAAACCGCAGCACGCCGAGCCGCAAGCCACGCGCGGCGCCGCCCCGCGCGCAGGGCAACGCACGGCGCCGTCACCGCGCCGGCGGCGGCTACGCCCGAGGCGAGCACACGCGCCGGCGGCTGCTGGAAGCCGGCATCGAGCTGTTCGCCGAGCTCGGCTACGAGCGCGCCTCCACGCGCGCCATCGCGCGCCGCGCCCGCGTGAGCCTTCCCGCCCTGCAGTATTATTTCGGCGGCAAGGAGGGGCTGCACCGGGCCTGCGCGGAGTACATCACGGAGGATGTCCGTGCCCGGCTGGGCCCCGCGACCGAGCGCGTCCGGCTGGCGCTCGGCCGGCACGACCTCACGCGCGCGGAGCTCCTCGAGCTGCTGCGCGCCGTCGTGGAGCCCTTCCTCGAGGGCCTCGCCACCGAGCGGCCGGAGAGCTGGGCGCTGTTCTTCGCGCGCGCGCAGGGGGAGCATGGCGTTGCGTTCGACGCCATCTTCCAACAGATCGGCGGACGGCTGCTGACCCTCGCCTCGGAGATCGTGAGCCGCATCCTCGGCCTCCCGGCGGCGCATCCCGAGGTCGCCATCCGTGCGGTGGTCATCGTCGGGCAGCTCGCTCTGGTGCGCCGTGCTCGGCCGATCATGCTGCGGGCGCTGGGCTGGCCGGACTTCGACGGCGAGCGGCTGCGGACGCTGAAAGAAGTCCTGTGGCGGGGAATCGCGTCCAGCCTGTCCTCTGTTGGTTGATCGGCGGCACCGGCCGCGGCGCCCGCGCGAGCGCCGGGCCGGCGTCCTGACTGACGCGCCCTTCGCCCGCGGCGCGCCGGATCAGACCGTTTAGGCTTTGTGCAGGGCGGACCTGCAGA
>DASZYK010000417.1:0-4457 GCA_035545455.1 Steroidobacteraceae bacterium | reverse complement strand
TCGGCGCCGCGCACGACGTCGGTGATTCCTTGCCGGGCATCGTCCACGATCACCGCCAGCTGGTAGGAGAATATCCCGTCGCGGCGCCGCACGACGGGGTCTCCCAGCCTCGCCAGGTCGAGGGCGATGGGCCCCTGGAAGCGGTCCTCGAAGACGAGGGTCTGCGTCTCGTCGATCCTGAAGCGCGTCGCCGTGTCCCCGGGCTTCCTGGGGCCCTGACGGCACGTACCGGGGTAGCCCGATTCCTCGGTCGCGAGCTCGCGCCGTGAGCAACTGCACTCGAAGGTGAGGCCGCGAGTGCGCAGGGAGTCGAGCGCCTCGGCGTAGAGCGCCGTCCGCCGGCTCTGATACTCGACCTGGCCGTCCCACAGGAGACCGAACGCCTCGAGCGTTCGCAGAATGCCGTCGGCGCTGCCAGGCACGAGGCGCGACCGGTCCAGATCCTCCATCCGCACGAGCCAGCGTCCGCCGCGGCAGCGCGCGTCGAGAAAGCTGCCGACGGCAGCCAACAGGGAGCCGAGGTGCAACGACCCCGTGGGGGAGGGTGCGAACCTGCCTGTGTATGGCCCGAAGTCGCCTGGCGGCGCGCGGCCATGTGAGCCTGCACGGGCTCGCGGGTCAGGGAGCGGCCCCGGCCCGCTCGATGACTTGCTGCTGCCGCTATCTGTAGCGGTCGTCGCGGTCGCCGTACTGCCGCTCGCGCCGCTCGCGGCGCTCCTGAGCCTCGATGCTCAGCGTGGCGACCGGCCGCGCCTCCAGGCGCTTGATGCCGATCTCCTCGCCGGTCTCCAGGCAATAGCCGTAGCTGCCGTCCTCGATCCGCTTCAGCGCCTCGTCGATCTTGCGAATGAGCTTGCGCTCGCGATCGCGGGTGCGCAGCTCCAGGCTGAATTCCTCCTCCTGGGTGGCGCGGTCGTTGGGATCGGGGAAATTGGCCGCCTCGTCCTTCATGTGCGAGACGGTGCGGTCGACTTCGACCATCAGGTCCCGCTTCCAGCTGTTGAGAATCTGGCGGAAGTGCTCGAGCTGCTCCTTGCTCATGTACTGCTCGCCGCGCTTGACGATGTAGGGCTGGACGTTGCGCGGACCGGCGAGCAGGCTGCCCGGCTCAGCGCCCTCGACCTCGTCGGAATCGGTGCCCGCCGGGGAGGCGCTCGGAGCCGGTGGCACGTGGATGTCGTCTCGGGATTCGGCGGCGGGCGGCTTCCCGGCCTGGGATGTCGCCTGCGATGTGGAATGAGCGGCCTTGCGCATCTCGGTGATTGCTTCCGTAGTCATGGGCGTGATGGGCGGCGCTGCCGCGGCCGGGGTCGATGCCCGCGCCGGCGCAGCCGCCGTCTTGTGGACGTGAGCGGTCGCTACTTTGGCGCGCTCTATATCTCTGCCTCGCGGCTCGGCCGGCGGCCTGCGAGTCGCCGCGGGCTTTTTCGCCGCGGACCTCAGGGCTGCCGCCTTCTTACCCTTCGCGGTCTTCGGCGCGGGTTTCTTGGCCGGCATCGGACGCTCCTCAAAAAGCACGAGCCTCGTGAAGGACGCGCGATTATACCGGCGGAGCCTCGTCTGTACAGAGGCGCAACCGCGTGGCGGCGCTGTGCGCGAGCGCAGCCGTCTCCCGGGGCACCTCTTCTCGCGCTGGCGGATCTCAGGGGGGAGCGGCCCGGCGCCGCTCATAGGGTCGCTCTCGGGCCGGGATCAGGGCAGCGCGACCGGCGGGGCGGGCGCCCACCCCGGCTGGCGCCGCTCCACCGAGACCTGGGTGTAGATGCCGCCGCGCACCTTGAACCGCGCCTCCAGGCGCAGGAAGCGCGGCGAGAGCGTCCGCGCGAGGTGGTCGGCGATCTCGTTGGTCACCGCCTCGTGGAAGGCGCCGCGGTCGCGGAACGACCAGATGTAGAGCTTGAGAGACTTGAGCTCGACGCAGGCGCGGTCGGGCACATACTCGAGCTGCAGCGTCGCAAAGTCCGGCTGGCCGGTCTTCGGGCAGAGGCAGGTGAACTCCGGAATCCGCATGCGGATGGTGTAATCGTGCTCCGGGCGCGGATTGGTGAAGGTCTCGAGCTCGCTCGTGGGCTGTGAGGGCATGGGGATTTAGCCTATCATGTGCGCTGGATCCGGGCTCCTGCCCGGCCCAGCGCTGCTTCACGCAAAAAGCGCGGTTTTTGCGTGAAGCGCCGCCACCTGCGGCGGCGGGGCACTTCCCTGTGCCTGGGGGTGTGTTTGTTCGGGGTGGTCATCAAGAGTGGAAAGACGGTATAGATGCGGCTGACCAAGATCAAGCTCGCGGGCTTCAAATCCTTCGTCGATCCCACCCAAGTCAGCTTTCCCAGCAATCTAACCGGTGTCGTCGGGCCGAACGGCTGCGGCAAATCCAACGTCATCGACGCCGTGCGTTGGGTGATGGGAGAGCTGTCCGCCAAGCACCTGCGCGGCGACAACATGGCGGACGTGATCTTCAACGGCTCGGCGGCGAGAAAGCCGGTCGGCGCCGCCTCGGTGGAGCTGGTCTTCGACAACGCCGACGGCAAGATCGGCGGCGCCTATGCGAGCTACAACGAGATCTCCCTCAAGCGTCAGGTCGCCCGCGACGGCTCCTCGGGCTATTACATCAACGGCGCGCGCTGCCGGCGCAAGGACATCACCCAGCTCTTCCTCGGCACGGGGCTCGGCTCGCGCAGCTACGCCATCATCGAGCAGGGCACGATCTCGCGCGTCATCGAGGCGAAGGCCGAGGACATGCGCGCCTTCGTCGAGGAGGCCGCCGGCATCTCCCGCTACAAGGAGCGGCGCAAGGAGACCGAGAGCCGCATCGCCGAGACGCGCGAGAACCTCGAGCGGCTGCAGGACGTGCGCGACGAGGTCGAGAAGCAGATCCGGCATCTGCAGCGCCAGGCCGCCACCGCGCGCCGCTACCAGGCCCTGAAGGAGGAGGAGCGGCGCCTGACGGCGGAGCTGCTCGCGCTGCGCCTGCGGGAGCTCGACAGCGGCGCGCAGGTTCACGACAGCGCGACGCGCGCGCGCGAGATCGAGATGCAGGCCGCGCTCGCGGATCAGCGCGCCGCCGAGGCCTCCATCGAGAGCCAGCGCGCGCACCACGGCGCTGCCAGCGAGCGCGTCTCGGCCGTTCAGGGCCGCTATTACGAGATCGGGGCGGAGATCTCGCGTCTCGAGCAGACGATCCAACATACACGTGAGTTGCGCGAGCGCCAGCGCGCGGACCTCGCCAAGACGCGGGCGACGCTGTCGGAGCTCGGCGCGCACATCGAGCGCGACGAGCGCCAGCTCGCGGAGCTCGCCGAGGAGATCGCGCGCACGGCGCCAGAGCTCGAGCACGCGCAGGCGGCCGAGACCGCGGCGGCCGAGGCGCTGGATGCGGCCGAGCGCGAGCTCGCCGCCTGGCAGGAGCGTTGGGAGCGGTTGAATCAGGCGCTCGGGGCGGCGGACCGCACCACCCAGGTGGAGCGCGCCCGCATCGAGCAGCTCGAGAACCAGCTGCGGCGGCTGCAGGGGCAGGTCGAGCGCCTGACCCTCGAGCGCGAGGCGCTCGATGCGCAGGAGACGAGCGAGCTGCTCGCCGAGCTGACCGAGCAGGAATCGTGCGCGCGGGAGGAGAGCGAGTCGCTGGCGACCGCGCTGCGCGCGGCGCTCGAGCGCGCGCAGAGCGCCCGGGCCGGCCAGCTGGCGGCGGAAGAGACGCTCGAGGCGGCGCGGGGCGAGCGCGAGCGCACCCGGGCGGAGTGCACCTCGCTCGAGGCCGTGCAGAAAGCCGCGCTGTCGGCGAGCGCCGGGCAGGCGACCGAATGGCTCGGCGAGGTCGGGCTCGCGGGCCGCGCGCGCATCGCCCAGACGCTGGATGTGCAGGCCGGCTGGGAGCTCGCGGTGGAAACCGCGCTCGGTGATTACCTCGAGGCCGTCTGCATCGACCGCCTCGATGACCTCGCGGAGCCCCTTGGGCGGCTCGCCCGCGGACGCGTGGCGCTCGTCGAGAGCTCCGCCGCGAATGACGGCCCGGCGTCCGCGCCGGGACAGGAGCGGGCATCGCCGGACTCGTTGGCGGGAAAGGTTGCCGGACCCGCGGCCGTGCTCGCGCAGCTCGCGGGCGTTCTCACGGCCGAGTCACTGGCCGAAGCGCTGCAGCGCCGGGCCGGGCTGGCAGCGGGTGAGTCGGTCATCACGCGCGGCGGGGAGTGGATCGGGCGCGACTGGCTGCGTGTCAGCCGCGGCGTCGATCATCATCTCGGCGTCATCGAGCGCGAGCAGCGGCTGAAGGCCCTGCGCACGGCGGTCGAGGCCGCGGAAGCTCGCGTCCACGAGGCGGAGGACCGGCTGGCCGCCGTGCGCGAGAGTCTCGCGCGCGCCGAGGCCGACCGGGATGCGGCGCAGTCCGGCATCCATGCCGCGCACCGCCGCCATGCCGACATCACCGGGCAGCTCGAGGCCGCGCGCGCCCGCGCGAAGGA
>DASZYK010000416.1:0-17111 GCA_035545455.1 Steroidobacteraceae bacterium | reverse complement strand
GTGGAGATGGACACGGCGTTCACCCGTTGGCGACGGCGGAAATGAGGGAGCTGAACATCTGCTTCGAGGTCGAGATGACCTGCGCCATGGCCTGATAGGCCTGCTGGAATCGCAGCATGTTCGCCGCTTCCTGATCCAGGTTGACGCCCGAGGAGTTGCTGCGCGCGGTGCTGGCATCCTGGTACACGGTCTTCTGCGCAGCCGCGTTGTTCTGCGCCTGCTGGGTCACGACGCCGATCCGGCTGACCAGGTTGTTCGCCGCGGCGGTCACCGAGGTCGTGCCCCCGTCGAGGCTCTTCCCGGTCAGCGCGTCCACCATGGCGAAGAGGTTGCTGTTGTCGCCCGTGTTCGCCGCGCTGTTCGGACCGACCGTGAAGGTATCGCCGGTCGCCGGCGCGCCGGTGAGGGTGATCTGGGCGCCGTTGAAGGTGATCGGGGTGCCGCTCGTGTAGCTTCCCGTGCCCACGGGGTTACCGGAGCCGTCCGTGATCTTGTACGCGTTCGGCCCGGTGAAAGTCACCGTATAGGTGCCCGACACCCACGCGCCCGGGTCCGTGATGCTGGCGGAGCTCACGGCGCCGGTGCCGGTATTCGCGCCGCCCGCGCCGCCCTGCACGAGGGATGCGGCAGCGATCTGCGAGGGACTGTTGAGCAGCACCGAGAAGCCGGCAGCGGCGGTGGCTGTGGGCTGGATCAGGAAGCTGTCGCCGGCGGCAGGGCTGCCCGAGGTCACGATCGAGAGGCCGTCCGCCTGGAAAGGGCTGGCGTTCGTGCCGCTGCCGCTCATGGCGACCGGCTTGCCGGTGGTCATGTCCGTCAGCTGCCAGCTGCCGGCCGAGTACTGGAGCCGGTAATCGTCCGTGGTGAGCGCGCTCAGGCTCGCCCGATCCACGGTAAGGGAGGCGCCGCCGGAGTTGCCGGAATCCGGCAGCACCTGTACGCCGCCCACGGCGAACATCGGCTGGCCCTGCGCGCCGGTGAGATCCATGCCGGATTGCTGCTGCTGATTGACGATCGTGGCCACCGCGACGCTGATCTGGCCGATCGCGTTGCGCGCCGGGTCGAGCACCTGGCTGCGAGCGCTCAGCAGGCCGCCGAGCTCGCCGCCGCTGATCTCCGTGGTGATGTCCGCAGTGGCGCCGCCGCCGGTGATTCCGATATCGAGCTTGGATGCGTCGTAGGCGCTGGGGACCGTCGAGAGCGTTTGCGCGACGCCGCCCGTGACCAGCGCCTGCCCGCTGCCGATGTAGACGTTCATCGCGCCACCGCTCTGCGTGACGGTCTGCACTGAAACGTACTGGCTGAGCTGGTCGAGGAGCTTGTCGCGCTGGTCCATCAGCTGGTTCGGTGTCTGACCGCTGGCTGACTGCGCGGCGATCTGCTGATTGAGCGTGGCGATGCCGGAGGAGAGGGTGTTGATCTGAGCCACATCGCCGCTCAGCTGCGATTCGAGCTGCGACGAGTACTGCGAGATCTGCGATCCGTAGGAGCCCAGCTGCTGCGCGAGGGCCTGCGCCTGATTGAGCAGGGCCTGCCGCGCCGCGGTCGACGTGGGCGTGCTGGCAACGGTCTGCAGGGCGTTGACGAAGGACTGCAGGGTGGCGGTGAGGCCGGTGCCCGAGTCGCTCAGGAAGTTGTCGATCTGCGCCGCCTGGGCCGCCAGGGTGCTCGAGCTCGAATAGCTCGCCTGCGAGCCGCGAACCTGCTGGGCGAGGAGCTCGTTGTAGGTGCGGGTGATGCTCTGGACGTCGACGCCGCTGCCCATGAAGCCGGCGCCGGTGAACTGCCCGGGTCCTTCGACGAGGTTCGCGGTCTCGACACTGTAGCCCGGTGTCGAGGCGTTTGCGATGTTGTTGCTGGTGACGTCCAGCGCCTGCTGGAACGCCAGAAGCCCCGAGACACTGGTTGAGAGAAGGTCGGCCATCCGTCATCGCCTTCAGAACGTGCCGCTGCCGGCAGTCATCGGCTGCGCGGCCGACAACTTGAGGGTGCGGTCGAGGGTGTGGGCTACGGCGCCGAGCTTGCGGGCATAATCCGGGTCGGTCGCATAGCCGCCCTGCTGCAGCCCCGATGCGAACGCCCGCACGTCGCCGCCCGTACCGAGCGCGGCCGCGTAGCGGGGATCGCCCTGGAGCAGGGCGACATAGTCCTGGAAGCACTGGCTGGTGCTGCCGTATGAGCGGAACTGCGCCTGTACGGAGCTCGGAACGCCGTTGCTGTACTCGCGAGTGGCGCTCTCGACGGCATCGCCGTCCAAGCCCGATCCCGCCTTGATCCCGAAGAGATTGTTGCTGGAGGCGCCGCTCGTGCCGCGCGGCATGCTGCGTCCCCAATCGGTCTCGAGAGCGGCTTGAGCGATGAGGCTGACCGGGCTGACACCGAGCTGTCGCGCCGCCTGCTGCGCCTCGGGCCAGAGGGAGCGGGCGAAGGCGGCCTGCTGCTCCGAGGTCGCGGTGCACGAGGCGCCTGACCCGGACGCGGAAGCAGTTGCGCTCGAGGATACGGATGAAGATCCAGATCCGGATGGTGCGGCGGCCGCAGCGCCCGCCTTGGGCGAGACCGCGGCACTCTTCGGGTCGCCCGTGCCCGCCGGGGCGCTCGTGCCCGCGCCGGCCGTCGCCGTCGAAGCGCTCCCGGCGCCCGGGGATCCGGCTGAAGTTGGGGCGCTCTCCCCGAGCCCACCGCGCCTCAGTTGCTGGACCAGCATGTCCGCGAGCCCGAGCCCGGGCCCTTTGCTGATCTGCAATGCGAGCTGCTCGTCGTACATGTCCTGGTAGAAGCTCTGCTGGTCCGAGCCGAAGAGAGGGTCCTTGAAATTCGCCTTCTGCATGCTCTTCAGCACCATGCTGGTGAACAGCGCCTCGAACTGCTGTGCGGCCGCGCGCAGCGCCTTCGGGTCGTTCGCCGCCGCTTCCCGCTTCAGGGAGGCGAGGCTTCCCGTGTCGAGGTAAAGGCTGGGATCGGCGACCGGCAGGCTCATGGCGCGCTCAGATGACGATGAGCTGCGCTCGCAGGGCGCCGGCTTCCTTCAGCGCCTCGAGGATGGCAACGAGGTCGCCCGGGGCGGCGCCGACGGAGTTCACGGCGCTCACGATCTCGTTGAGATTGACCCCGGCCGGGAACTTGAACATGTGCGCCTTTTCCTGCTTCACATCGAGCGTGCTGTGCGGAACCGCCACCGTGGTGCCGGCCGCGAAGGGGTTCGGCTGGCTGACATCGGCGCGCTCGGTGATGGTCACCGACAGCGATCCGCTCGCGACGGCGGCGGCCATGACCTTCACCTCGGAGCTGATCACGACGGTGCCCGTGCGGGAGTTGATGATCACACGGGCGGGCGGGGAGCCCGGATCGACGTTCAAACCCTGAAGAGTCGACACGTAGGCAATGCGCTGACTCGGGTCCACCGGAGCGCGGACCCGGATCGAGACGGCATCCAGCGCCTCCGCGGTATTTGGTCCGAGAAGCTTGTTGATGGCGTCGGTGAGCCGCGTCGCGGTGGTGAAGTCCGGTGTGTCCAGATTCAGCGTGACGTAGGGGCTGCTGTCGAAGTTCGTCGGCACCGCCCGCTCCACGGTGGCGCCGTTCGGGATGCTGCCGCTGCTCGGCACGTTGACCGTGATGCTCGATCCGTCCTTGCCCTCGACGCCGAAGCCGCTTACGAGGAGGCTTCCCTGCGCGACGGCGTAGACCTGGCCGTCCGCGCCGCGCAGAGGCGTCATGATAAGGCTGCCTCCGCGCAGGCTCTGCGCATTGCCGATCGACGATACGGTGACGTCGATCGTCTGGCCGGGTTTCGAACATGGCGGCAGCGTCGCGTGCACCGTCACGGCCGCGACGTTCTTCAGCTGCGGGTTGGCGTTGGCCGGTACCGTCACGCCGAACTTGGCGAGCATGTTCTCGATGCTGAGAATGGTGAACGGAGTCTGGGTCGTCTGGTCGCCGGTGCCGTCGAGGCCCACCACGAGCCCGTAACCGACGAGCTGGTTGCTGCGAACTCCCGCCACTGTGGCGAGGTCCTCGACGCGCTCGGCCCGCGCGGTGCCCGCCGCGACGAGGAGCGACGACAGCGCGAGCGACAGGCAGGCCCGGCGGAGAAAGGTGTACATGGCCGCGCCGCTCAGAAGGGCATCCACGGACTGTTGAAGAACCGCGACAGCAGGCCCGGATGGTTCGCATCCGCGAGCGCGCCGTGCTGCCCGTAGGCGATCCGCGCGTCGGCGACCTTGGCCGAGGGAATCGTGTTGTCGGGAGCGATGTCGATGGGCCGGATCACGCCCTCGAGGCGCACGTACTCGTTCCCTGTGTTGATCTCCACCCATTTCTGGCCCTGCACGACGAGGTTGCCGTTGGCCAGCCGCCGCACGACCGTGCAGGTGATGTCTCCGACCAAGCTGTCGCTCTGCTTGCTGTCGCCCGAGCCGCTGAACGTGTTCGCATTGTTGAGGCTGCCGCTCAGTATCGGCGTGCCGTGAATGGTCACCGGGTATCCCAGTACGTTCGGGGCCGCGAGCGCGTCCTTCGTGGTCTTCGCGGTGTCGGTCTGCGAGCTTTTCTGCGCGGTGGTCTGCTCCTCGAGGAGCACGGTCACGGTGTCACCCACATTGTGGGCGATCGAGTTCTCGAACAAGTCCGTGCTGTAGCCGGTGTGGAAGATGGCGCCGTCCGCCGGCGGCGGCGCGAGCTGCGGCAGATTCATGGCGCGCTCCTCCGCGGGCGGGCGGCTTGCGCAGGCGCAAAGGAGGAGAGCGGCCGCCAGGGCTGCGACCCAGAGCTTCGGAGATGTCGGCGTGAGTCTCAAGGGAGTGCCTTACATGTTCTGCGTGGCGTACTGGAGCATCTGATCGACGGTATCGATCGCCTTGGAGTTCATCTCGTAGGCCCGCTGGGTCTGGATCATGTCGACCAGGGACTCCACGACGTTGACATTGGAGCCTTCGAGAGAGCCCTGGGCGAGGGTGCCGAGGCCGTTCGATCCGGGCGCCCCGGTCTGCGGCGAGCCGCTCGCGGCCGACTGCACCAGCAGGTTGTCGCCCTTGGGCTGCAGGCCCGCCGGATTGATGAAATCGGCGAGCTGGACCTGTCCGATCTGCGTCGCCGCGCTCTGGCCGGGCAGCACGACACTTACCGTGCCGTCGGCGCCGATCGTGACGCTCTGGGCACCCTGCGGGATGGTGATGCCCGGCTGCAGCACGTAGCCGCTCGAGGTGACCAGCTGCCCCTGCGCGTTGGTCTGAAAGGTGCCGTCACGGGTGTAGGCGAGGGTCCCGTCCGGCATCTGAATCTGGAAGAACCCGCGTCCCTGGATCTCGAGGTCGAGGGGATTGCCGGTCTGGATCGCGTTGCCCTGGCTGTAGTTCTTCTCGGTGGCGACCACACGCACGCCGGTGCCCACCGACATGCCCGAAGGCGACTCGGTCGACTGCGAGGTGGCGGCGCCGACCTGGCTCTCGTTCTGGTAGAGCAGGTCCTCGAAGACGGCGCGGTCCTTCTTGAAGCCGGTGGTGTTGACGTTCGCCAGATTGTTGGTGATGACCGACATCTGGGTCTGCTGGGCGTCGAGGCCGGTCTTGGCGGCCCACAGTGCTGCATCCATCGGAATGACCTCTCTCTGGTATCAGGCGGATTGCAGGAGCTTCGAGGAGGCGGCGGCGTTGTCGTCCGCGCTCTTCATCGCCTTGACCTGCAGATCGAAGCTGCGGGCCAGGTCGATCATGTTCACCATCGCATCCGCCACATCGACGTTGCTCGACTCGAGCACGCCGGAGGCGAGCCTGACGGAAGCATCGGCCGGCGCGGTGCCGCCGCCGGCCAGCTGGAAGAGCCCGCCCGCCCCGCGCACCACCGTATCCGGCGCCGGATTGACGAGCTTGATGCGCCCCACGGTGACGAGCGTGTCCGGCGTCTGGCCGAGCGGAACGGCGGATACCGTACCGTCGGGCGCGATCTTCACGGACGTGCTCGGCGGCACGCTGATGGCTCCGTTGTCGCCAAGCACCACCTGTCCGGTGCTGGTGACGAGAAGACCGCTCGCCTCGACGTGCAGGTCGCCGTTACGCGTGTACGCCTCCTGCCCGTTGAGTCCCTGCACGGCCATGAGCCCCTGACCCTGCACGGCCACGTCGAGCGGCCGGCCCGTCGTGACCATGGAGCCCGCCGAGCTGTCCCAGCCGGTCGTCGAGTCGGTGGCGTACACCCTGGAGGCAAAGCCGCTGCCGGCGACCGCCTGACTCTGGAAGGCGGACAGGTCGGCCTTGAAGCCGGTCGTGCCGGCGTTCGCCAGGTTGCTGTTGTTCACAGCCTGGGCGCGCAGGATCTCCTTCGCGCCGGTCATCGCCACGTACAGCAACTTGTCCATGTCAATTTGGCCGCAACAGGCCTGCGGCCGTTTCGGCGACCCGCCCAGGCATGCGTACGAACCCGCGGGCGGAGGGCGGCCTCGGCCCGCTGCCCGACACAAGGGCGACTGCTCTTCGACGTTCGGTGGTACCCATGACTTTACCTGATGTTGATGATCGACTGGGTGACCTGGTCGGTCGCCGAGATCATCTGCGCGTTTGCCTGGAAGTCGCGCTGCGCCGTGATCATGTTCACGAGCTGCGCCGTGATGTCGACGTTCGAGTTCTCGAGAGCGCCCGACTGGACGGTGCCGAAGCCCGATCCGCCGGCGACACCGTGCACCGCTTCACCCGAGGAGAAGCTCTGCTGCCACTCGGTATTGCCGACCTGCTGCAGGCCCTGGGGATTGGCGAAATTGGCGAGCGCGACCTGGCCGAGATTGCTCGACTGGCCGTTGGTGAAATTCGCCTGCACCACGCCGGTCGAGCTGATGTTGATGCCCACGAGGCTGCCCGTGGTGTAGCCGTCCTGCGAGATGGAATTGACGCCGAACGAGTCGCCGAACTGCGTGGAGCTGCCGAAATCGAAGGTGACGTTCATGTCGGCGGCGCCGGTCGCCGGCGTGTATGCGCCAAAGCCGATCTGGCCGTTCGCGGGCGTGGTCAGCTTGCCGGCGCTCGAGTACGTGAGCGCCTGCGGGGTGCCGACCGCCGTGCCGTCCACGTAGAGCCGGCTGGTCCAGTTGTTCGCGGTCGCTCCCTTGAGGAAATAGAGCTGCGCGGTGTGCGCGGCGCCGAGCGAGTCGTAGAGGGTGAGCGACGTCGTATCCGTGTAGCTCGTCGGGTCGGCCGGGTTGAAGGTGGCGGTGGCCGGCGTGGTGGCGTTCGACGGCAGATTCAGAGTGACGTCCGCCGTCGTGGTCGCCTTGGGGGCGTTTTCAGCGGTGGTCAGCTGGATGTCGGACAGGCCGCCGGTATTGAAGCCGCCGGTCGCGAGGGGCGCATAGCCCTGCACCCGCTCGCCGGAAGCGTTCACCAGATATCCGTCCTGGTCGACCTGGAACGCCCCGTTGCGCGTATAGGAGAGCGCTCCGTTGTTGCTCACGATGAAGAACCCGGAGCCGCTCAGGGCGAGGTCGAGATTGTTGCCGGTCGACGTGGGGGTGCCCTGGCTGAACTGCTGCGCCACGGCGGCGACCTTCACACCGTTGCCGACGGCGGTCTTCGACACGCCGGCCTGAGTCTGGGCGTAGAGGTCCGCGAACTCGGCGCGCGACTGCTTGAATCCGGTCGTATTGACGTTCGCGAGGTTGTTCGCGGTGACGTTGAGGTCGGTGTTGGCGGCATTGATGCCCGAGAGGGCGAGGTCGAAGGACATGGGGATCGCGCTCCTTAGTTCACCTGAAGCACATCGCTCAGGCTGCGGGCGCCGGAGTCGGTGTTCAGGGTGAGGGTGTTGTTGCTCGGATCGAGAGTGACGCTGGTGACCTTGCCTTCGAAGTAGGGCGATAGCGAGGTCTGCTGACCGCCGCTCACGGCGGTCATCGAGAAGCTGTACGTCCCGGCCGGCGCGGCCGCGCCCGAATCGGTGAGGCCGTCCCAGGTGAAGCCCGTGAGGCCGGAGGATTGCGGAGTGACCTGGAACGTACGCACGACCTTGCCGTTGGCGTCCGCCACCTGCACGCTGATGCGGGTGGCGCCCGAAGGGGCCTGAACCGCGCCGGTCACCGTGCCGCCCGAGGCGAGCGCCGCACTGGTGCCCGAAGCCAGCACCTGGCGGCCGATGAGGCTGGTGCCGCCGGCGAGCTGCGAGGACTGCATGGCGCTCGCGAGATTGCCCATCGAGGTGTCCATGCCGGTGATCCCGCTCACCTCGCTCAGGGAGGCGAATTCCTGCACGAACTGGTTGGGATCCGTCGGCTTGGTGGGGTCCTGGTTCTTGAGCTGTGCGACGATCAGCGACAGGAAATCGGCCTGGCTCAACTGCGGCGCCGCGCTGCCCGCGCCCGAGGAGTTGCTCGAGCTCGCGGCGGCCGCGGCCGCCGCGGCGGCGGTCTGGGTGGAGTAGGCGCTGACGGAATCCACTGACATGGCGGTTGTTCCTGGTGATTAGCGGGCCGGCGGAGCTCAGCCCTGTCCGAGTTTCAGGGTGTCGAGCATCAGCTGCCTGGAGGTGTCCAGGACCTCCGCATTGTTCTGATAGGAGCGGGAGGCGGAGATCATGTCCGCCATCTGCTCGACCACGTTGACGTTGGAGGAATAGACGTATCCGTTCGCATCCGCCAGGGGATTGCCCGGCTCGTATCGGGCCGTGCCGGCCTTGGTGCTTTCGACGATGCCGCGCACCTGGACCGCGGCGTCCGCGCCGCGATTGGGGTCCGCGGCCGCTCCGGGAGACATCAGAGACGCCTGCAGCGCCTGGAAGACCGGATAGCGCGCCTTGTAGGCCGTCTCGGGACTTCCGCTCACGCTGTCCGCGTTCGCCAGATTGCTGGCCACGGTGTTGAGCCGCACGGACTCGGCGGACATGCCGGAGCCGGCGATATTGAAGATGTTGAAGAGTGCCATGGTGAGCCTGCTGGCGGGGCTTATTGACCCGTGATGGCGGTGGTGAGCTGGCGGAAGCGGTCCTGGAGGAAAGTGATCGCGGCCTGGAAGCGCACGCTGTTCTGCGCGAACTGGCTCTCCTCCATCTGCGAGTCGACCGTGTTGCCGTCGAGCGAGGGAGCGAGCGGCACGCGGTACTTCAGGAACTGCTCGGTGGAGACGTTCCCGGCGGCGTTCGATCCCGCAGCGGGGTCGCCCGGGCCCGGGGCCGTCGGCTTCAGGGCATCGCCCTGTGGTCCCGCCGCGGCGAGCGCCGCGCGAAAGTCGATGTCGCGCGCGAGATAACCCGGCGTATCGGCGTTGGCGAGGTTGGCCGCGAGCACTTCCGCGCGCTGCGCGTACACCTTGAGAGCATCGGGCTCGATGCCGAGGTAGGTGTTGAGGTCGAGCGACATGTCGGAATTCCGGCGGTCAATGGGCCTGCCGGATCAGGAGCAAGACGCATGCCAAGTTGGTGTTGGGGCGGATTTCGCGGCAGGAGAGGCCGCGGCGGGCACTGGAGTGTGAGTCAGGTCACATGAGCCCGGCAGGAGCTTGCCGCATCGGCAGCCGGACGCGGCGGCGCGGCATCGGCAATATGCCGACGCGCTGCGGACATTCTATCGGCACGTGCGGGCGCCACTTGAGCCTCCTGTGCGGATCCACGCCTGGCGCGGGGCTTGCAAGTCTCTCTCCAATGATCGAGCTTGCGTCGAAAACCCGTCGCCGTGCGCGCGGTCGGACCGCCGCCGCATTCCTGTGCGGGGCGCTCTGCCTGGGAGGAGCGGCCGCCACGGCGGCGACGGCTGTCGGGATCCAGCCCCTGCAGCCCATCAGGGCGGCCGCGGAAGGCTTCGTGCGCTCCCAGATGCCTCCCGGCAAGGCCGACATCGTCGTCACGGCGAACAGGCTCGATCCGCGCCTGCGTCTCGCGCACTGCGGCGGGCCGCTCGAGGCCACCTTCATTTCCGGCGCGCGCCTTCAGGCGCAGGTCTCAGTCGCGGTGAGCTGCCGTGCGGCAGCCAACTGGACCGTCTACGTGCCCGTCACGGTGCAATCTCGCATCCGCGTCTTCGCGCTGCGGGGTCCGCAGACGCAGGGCGCGCGGCTCGGCGCTTCGGACGTTGCCGCGGAGACGCGCCTGGTGAGCGGGCTCGCCGTCGGTTACGTGACGGACGTCTCGGAGCTCGCCCACGCGACTCTGCGGCATCCGTTGCCCGCAGGCGCGGTGCTGACCTCGGGTGATCTGCTGCCGGACTTCATGGTGCGCCAGGGGGAGCAGGTCACGCTGGTCGCCTCCATAGACGGCGTGCAGGTGCGCGCGGCCGGCCTGGCGTTGCAGGACGGGCGCCGCGGCGCCCTGGTCAGGGTGCAGAACGCCTCCTCTTCCAAAGTGGTGCAGGGCATCGTGGAGAGCAATCGTGTGGTCGACGTCACACCCTAAAGAAATTCCCGGGCTGGCCGATACAGCAGCTGCAGGACCTCGAGGAGATCCTAAATGACCAATAAAATCAGTGGCTTGAGCGGCAGTCCGGCGGCTTCGATCGGCGCCGGCCGTGCTGCGGAAAAGTCACGCGATCCCGTGACGGGCGGCTCGTCGGGATCGGCGGGCGCTTCCGCGGCTGCCGGTGACGTGCACATCACCGATTCCGCCAGCCAGCTCGCATCCCTCGAGCAGGCCGTACGCAGCCTCCCGGCTGTGGACCCCGCGCGCGTGGCGCAGTTTCGCACGGCGATCGAGCAGGGCACCTACACGGTGCAGCCGCAGCACGTCGCCGACCAACTCATGCAGCTCGAGCAGTCGCTCGAGCAGCTTCCGGAAGGCTGATCCGTGGATCCGGGCGTCTGCCGCGAGCATCTGACGACCCTTCTGCGCGAAGAGTCCGAGCTCCTCGCGGAGCTGGAGGATCTGCTGGCGAGCGAGTCCCGGGTTCTGGAAACGTCCGACATGCAGGCGCTCGAGACGACGACCCGCGCGCGCCAGGAAAGAATGGGCGCTCTCGCCCGGATCGAGGAGCAACGCCGCTCGCTGTGTGCGCTGCATGGCTTCTCCGCGGATCGTGCCGGCCTGGAGGCCCTCTTGGCGTGGTGCGACGGTGAAGGCAAGCTGCTCTCCCGTCTGCGCGAATGCGCCGAGCGTGCCGTGCGGTGCCGCGATCTCAACGATCGCAACGGCATCGTGGTCGCCGCCCGCCTGAAGCGCGTCGAAGGCATGCTCGATGCCCTGACCGGCCGCCCCGCGCGGTCCGACACCTACGGGCCTCGCGGACAGACGGCTTCGAGCTCCCGACCGGGGCGCGTGCTCGGCGCGGCGTAGGGCGCTGCGACCGCGATCCCTTGGCGGCAGAAGCTGTCAGGGCCGTGCCACCGCGTTTCCCTTGGCTCCAGCGACTGACAGGGTCGTGCCACTGGCACTCCTTGGCGGCAAGGCAGCCGGCCCGTGCCGGGCGGGCGTTCGGGCGGATCGACGACACGTTGAGTGTCGTCGATGAAGGCATCGCCCTTACCCCAGCGCGTCCCGCAGCACGGTGACTTCCTGAGCCGACTCCGCCAGGAAGCGCTCACACGCCAGTTGATCGAGCCGCAGCCGCTGAAGAGGCTTTGCGCACTGTACCTGGGCGGCAAGGGCACTGGCGTCTCCATTGACTTCGGCCAGCAGAGTGCCGACGACGAGGACGTCCGGCAGAGTGGGCGCGCCGCGCGATTCCCGCTCCAGGTTCTCCGATTCGTGCACCGCCTGCACGATCTCATCCGCGATGCCCCAGTTCTCGAGCAGCGCGGCGGCGATGCTGAGATGCCAGTCGTGCTCGATGGCCTGGTAGGCGGCCGCGTCGCAGAAGAGCGAGCGGTGCCGGCTGGCGCGAGTGAGGATGTACAGCCGGCCGATCCCCTGCAGCAGGCCGGCGAGGAGCGCCGTATCGGCGTTGATGCTCGTGAGGCGGCGCGCGACGACGAAACAGAGGCTGGCCACCTGCACGCTGCGGCGCCAGAGGATGCCGAGCTGCATCTCCAGGCCGCGCAGCGACTGCGCTTCGCTCAGCTGCCGCATGGCGAATGCGATCGTCGCCGTGCGCACCGTGTCGACCCCGACGCGCGTCACTGCCGCGCGCAGATCCGTCACCGGTGTGCCCGCGGGGTTGAGAGCCGCCGAGTTGGCCATGCGGATGAGCTGGGTGGCGAGCACGGGCTCGCTGCCGATGACCCGTACTATCTTGGCGGCATCGGTCTTCTCGTCACTCAATACGCGCTGCACGCGCATGACGATATGAGGGAATCCCGGCAGCTCCACCTTGCCGCCGGAGAGCTCCGCGGCCAGCGCCTGTACGAAGGTGAATGCGACGTCGCGCTCGGCGCCGTCCGGGCCGGCGCTGCCGGCGGGAGAGTGTTGAGTACGTTGGGCGTGCATGGGCGGCTCGCGGGGGCTCGGTGGCTCGGTCACACGCCCAGCGCGTGACGGAGGGCCTCGATCTCGTTCTCCGACTCGTCGATCAGCTTCTCGTAGCTCGCGCGGTCGATCTTCATCCGCTTGCATGCGGCGACGTCGTGCATGTTGAGCTCCAGAGTGTCGGGATGCTCCTTGAAGGCCGTCAGCAGGTGCCCGACCGTCAGCACGTCCGTGAGGTCCGGCGCGCCATCGTGCTCGCGGCCGAAGTCCTCGTACTCACTGACGGCCGCACCGATCTCCTCGGCCATCTCCCAGTTCTCGAGCAACGCCTTGGCGACCTGGGCATGCCAATCCCGCACGATGGCGTTGTAAGCCGCCTGGTTCGCGAACAGGCCCGGATGTTTGCTCGAGCGCGTGAGAATATAGAGCCTGCCGATGCCGTGCAGCAGGCCGGCCAGCATCGCGGTGTCCGGATTGACGCGGCTGAAGCGGCGTGCGACGGCGTGCGACATCGCCGCGACCGCGGCGCTGCGGTGCCAGAGCTCGTCCAGCGGCTCCTCGAGTCCCTTCAGCGCGTCCACTTTCTTCAACTGCGACATGGCGAACGCGATGGCGGCGCTGCGCACCATGTTGAAGCCCATGCGGGCTATGGCCGTGCGCAGCTCCGTGATGGGCTTGCCGGTGAAGTTGATCGCCGCGGAGTTGGCGATCTGCATCAGGCGGGCGGCCAGCGCCGGCTCCGAGCCGACGACGCGCACCACCTTCTCCTGCGAGACTTCTTCGTCGGCGAGCACCTGGCGCACGCGCAAGGCGATGTCCGGAAAGCTGGGGAGGTCCACCTTTCCCTTCGACAGCTCGACGGCCAGCGCCTGCACGAAGGCGAAGGCCTCCGGATCGCCGACTGCCTGGGAAGTCTCTGCAACGGAACTCGTCATCGGTGCGCCCTCGTCCTGGCTATCGGCCGATACTGCCCGGAATTGAGACCTGCGTCGTCAGATTGGTTCACGGATCGTCCGTGACGGCGAGCGCCCTCGTTTCCCGGGTGATGTCCATGGCGTCCGCCAGGGCGAGGATCTTGCCTGCGACGCTCTCCAGAGCCACGACGTGCTCCGCGGCCCCGAGCGCGACCGCCTCGCCGGGCATGCCCCAGACGACGCTCGTCGCCTCGTCCTGCGCTATCGTGCGGCTGCCGCTGTCGAGCATCTCCTTGAGTCCGCGCGCGCCGTCCTTGCCCATCCCGGTGAGCAGCACGCCGAGCGCGTTGCGGCCGGCGTTCTGCGCGACCGAGCGGAACAGCACATCGACTGACGGCTTGTGCCGGTTGACCGGTACGCCGTCATCCAGACGGCACACGTACCGGGTGCCGTCCCGCACCAGCATCAGGTGGCGGTCCCCGGGAGCGATGTAGGCATGGCCCGGGAGCACGTGCTGCCCGTCCCGGGCCTCGCAGACCGACATCGGGCAGCAATCGTTCATGCGCCGCGCGAAGGGCGTGCTGAATGCCTTGGGGATGTGCTGCGCGATGACCACGCCGGGACAGTCCGGCGGCAGCCGCATCAGCACCGCCTTGATCGCCTCGGTGCCACCCGTGGAAGCGCCGATCGCGATCACGCGGTCGGTGGTGCGCAGCGGCCGGCTGCGCGGCGGCGCCTTGGGGAGGACGGCATCGGCGGTGTGGGCCGGTCCCACGGCGTCCGGCGGCCGCGGCTGTCTGGAGTCGAGCGCCCGCACGCTGGCGCGGGCCGCGATCCGGATCTTCTCGACGAGCTCGTCGGCGTAGTCCTTCAGCGTCGCCGCGAGGTCGATCTTGGGCTTGGACAGATAGTCCACCGCGCCGAGCGCAAGCGCATCGAGCGTCACGTCGGCGCCGCGCTCGGTGAGCGAAGAGACCATCACCACCGGCATGGGACGCAGCCGCATGAGGTTGCGCAGGAAGGTGATGCCGTCCATCTTCGGCATTTCGACATCCAGCGTGAGCACGTCCGGGTTCAGCTGCTTGATCTTCTCGCGCGCGGCATGCGCGTCGGCGGCGACTCCCACGACTTCGATGCCCGGAGCGGCCTTGAGGATGTCGGTCAGCAGGCTTCTCACGAGCGCGGAATCGTCCACGATGAGCACGCGGATCGGCCGCCTGGCGCCGGGCGCGGCCTTGGATTGCGCGGGGGGGATCATTCTCGGGTCTCTCGATCGAAGAGCTCCACGTCGCCGCCGGCGGCCTGCCTGCCGAGGCTGGCGAGATAGAGCTGCTCGTGATGGCTGATGATCCGGTTCTCCACTGGACGGAGCTTGCGCAGCCGGGCCCGGCCGCTCGCGGGGAAGTACACGACCTTGCGCGGCTGCGTGCCCCCCAGGTCTTCGGCCGCGACCCGGTAACCTTCGAGGGTCATGTAGTTGCGCACGAACTGGATGTTGCGGCCGCCGACATCGGTCATGGCGGCGAGGATCCGCCCGCCGCCGAAGAGCTTGATCTCCAGGCGCTCGCGCACGGCGCCGAGCTTGAGCAGGTCGTTGATCAGGCTCTCCATCGCGTAGGAGCCGTAGCGCGTGGCGAGGCCGACCGCGGGGTCCAGCCAGTCGTTGGGCCCCACGGCGGCGTCCTCGGGCAGCATGAAATGGTTCATGCCGCCGAGACCTCGTACCGGATCGCGCACGCAGGCCGAGACGCAGGAGCCGAGCACGGTGGAGATCGCCTCCTCGCCACGGCTCACGTAGTACTCGCCGGGCAGGATCTTCACCATCCAGCAGCCGTTCTCGCGGTCCCAGAAGCGCTGGAACTGCTCGAAGCCGGGCAGCGCCGGCGGCTGCGCAGACGCGCCCAGGGTCTCGGCGGGCCGCGCGGCCTCAGACGCGTCTGTGGATGGTCTTGCCGATGAGTGCATAACAGTCGCAGACCTTGAAGAGGCTCTCGGAATGGCCGAGAAAGAGCAGATCGCCCGGACGCTGCAGGCGGGCGACGCGCGCGAAGAGCTCCCGCTGGGTGTCCTTGTCGAAGTAGATCACGACGTTCCGGCAGAAAATGGCATCCAACGGCCCCTTCATCGGCAGGGCATGGATGAGATTGAGCTGCTTGAACGTGACGAGCGCGGCAACTTCCGGCACGATCTGCCGGAAGACTCCCCCCGCCTCCTGACGCTCGGTGAAGAACCGCTGCAGCCGCGCCGGCGAAAGATTCGCCGTCCGCTCGGCCGGATAGATTCCGCGGCGCGCGCGCTCCAGCACCTCGGAATCGAGGTCGGTGGCGAGGACGCGCACGTCCCAGCGGCCGGGGTCCGGCAGCGCCTCCAGCACCGTCATGGCGATGGAGTAGGGCTCCTCGCCCGTCGAGCACCCGGCGGACCAGATCCGAAGCCGCCCTCCGCGGCGGCGCCCGTCGGCGAGCGGCGCCAGCACGTGCTCGCGCAGATAGTTGAAGTGGTGCGGCTCGCGGAAGAAGGACGTGAGGTTGGTCGTGATGGCGTTGCAGAGCTCGGCGACCTCCTGCGCGTCGGCCTGGAGGCGTTCCCGGTACTCCGCGAAGCTGCGCAGCTGCAGGGCGCGCAGCCGACGCGTCAGCCGGCCGTAGACCAGCTCCCGCTTCTGCTCGGAGAGGTGGATGCCCGTCAGGGATTTGACGAGCGCGCGCAGCGCCTGGAAGTCCTCCTCACCGAAGGCGAACTCCCGCAGGCGCAGCGTATTGCCGTCCCGCACGGCGGCGGTGTTGACCAGGTTGCTCAGAAGAGCTCCACGCTTCCCTCGCTGGCGTGGAGCGAAGGCGCGTGACTGTGACCCTCCGCATCCGGCATCAGCAGGTTGAAGAGAATACGGTGCGACTCGGAGGTGAAGCGCGCGCGCAGGTTCTCCATCAGCACCGGCCAGCTCTGCCGCCCGCCGGGAGCCTTGTCCGCCGAGCCGGCGGCGGCCACGGCGGCCAGGAGATCGCGCACCTGCGAGAGCTGCTGCGCCATCCGGTCGTGAAACTGCAGGCATTCCACGCACACCTCGAGATCGCGGGCGGCCGGAGAGGCGCCGGCGGACGCCGCCGCGCTGACGCGCGACAACGCCTCGCCGAGCTCCGCCACGGGCCGCTGCGACTCGCTGAGCGCGAGCTCGATGAGCGCCGCGGCGGTGGCCGCCGCGCACGCCAGGTCGTACGCGGAATCGACGGGGCCCGCGGCCTGCGGGCCCCGTGCCGGCAGCGCCATTTCAGCCTCAGCCGTGCTTCGACGTGAAGGAGCGCACCTGCGCATTGAACTGGTCGGCGATCTTGGAGAGCTGATCGACCGCCGCATTGTGCAGGGTCGTCTGGTCGCCGGGGCTCAACTGGTTCTGCCGCGCCTCGAAGTCGAGGCACTTGAGATAGGTCTGGACGTCGTTGTTGTACTGCTTGATGGTCTCCATGGCCGTGACCATTTCCTGCTGGGTGGCCGTGCTGCCGTCGGGAATCTTGCTCGGCGCCGGCGGCAGCCTGCACTGATCCGCGTGGGCCGGGAGGCTCACGATGCAGGCGGCCGAAAGAGCGGCCAGGGCCAGGATTCGCTGCGGGGACTTCATGGGTGCGTTCCTCGTTTTCAACATAAAGAATCGAAAGTTCAACCGAGCACCTTCGCGATCGTCGCGAGCAGCCGCTCGGGGTTGAAGGGCTTGACCAGCCAGCCGGTCGCGCCGGCGGCCTTGCCCTGCTGCTTGCGCTCGAGCGTCGCCTCCGTGGTGAGCACGAGCAGCGGCACGTAGCGGTAGCTCGCGCGGCTGCGCAGCTCGCGCACCAGCGTGATGCCGTCCATCTTCGGCATGTTGACGTCCGTGATCACGAGGTCGAACTTCTGCCG